>WJJK01000250.1 GCA_014729705.1 Candidatus Altarchaeales archaeon
CATGATGTGTGAGGGAGACCACTTCCGCTGCGACTGGTTCACCCCCGCCCAGGTGGGGATGAAGGCGGTGGAATCATCCTCCTCAGACATAGCAGCCATGGGCGGCCTGCCGAAATACTGCCTGATATCAATATCTCTGACAGACGAAACACAAGTAGAGTGGGTGGAAGAAATGTATCAAGCAGTATATGCGACGTTAAGCCGATACGACATCGGCTTAGTCGGGGGGGACACCACCCACTCAAAAAACACGACAATCGACGTAACCGTTTTGGGTGAGGTGGAAAAACAAAACCTTTGCCTGCGCTCCCACGCCAAAAAAAATCAACTAATATGTGTCACAGGGGATCTAGGGAAGTCCGCTGCGGGATTAAATCTATTGAGCACAGAAACCAAGGGAAACACTGACTCCTACTTAGAGCCGAAGGCAAGGATCAGGGAAGCCCGTGAACTCGCCCCCCACGCATCCGCTTTAATCGACGTCTCAGACGGGCTGGCAAGCGAAGTAAACCACATATGCCGTGAAAGCAAAGTAGGCTGCCTGATATACGCAGAGAAAGTGCCAATATCAGATGATACAAGGCAAACAGCCGAAAAACTAGGCGCCGACCCCCTTCAATGGGCTTTAGAGGGGGGGGAAGACTATGAACTGGTGTTCACAATAGATGAAGAAAAACTGAGAGAAATCAACCTAGATTGCCCTATAACCGTCGTCGGGAGAACCACCTCGAACCCCGCATCCAGACAACTAATGCACAGCGGGGGGAATACGCCGTTATCCGGTGGATTCAACCACTTCGGCTAGGCCTGTTTTTAAGTCCCCCGAACTAAATTTAATGATGGCAGTGGAAATAAAGTTGGAGGAGGAGCTTCCCGAAAAACCAATCATAATCGAGGCATTCCCAAGCAAGGGATACGTCAGCACGATCGCATCATACTACTTGATCAAGGAAAACAATTGGAAGCAGATCGGATGCATAAACGTCGACGAACTAGACGGATTCGTGGTCGTGCACGAAAGCAAGGTAATGCACCCGATGAGGATCTACCGCAAAGACAACCTGATACTCTTATTCTCCGAAATAATCATACCCCACCCCCTCATACCTCAATTCAGGGGGGCGGTGATGAAGTGGTTTAAGGAGATAAAACCCAGTAAAGTAGTCTTACTTGCAAGCATGCTCGGCAAGGAAACCACCAAAGAACACGAGATCTTGGCTTTAACTACCGAGGAGGATGTAAAAAAGAAACTAAAAAAACACAACATAGAAACCCTCACTGAAGGGGTTTTAACCGGCGTCTCAAGCACCATAGCGTTAAACTGCTACGACAACCAGATACCCTACCTCGCCTTAATGGTTGAAACCCAATACGTGCCGGACGCCTTAGCCGCAGCATCCCTTCTACACCTACTCGACGACCTTTTTGATTTGGGTGTGGACGTAAGCAAACTCGAGGAAACCGGTAAACAATTAGAGAAGAAGTTCACAAACCTCCTCGATCAACTGAAAAACACCCAAGAAAAATACCATGGAACACAGAATCAAACACCAATGTACCGTTAAACCCCTCTCACGTAGAGGCTTGTGGCGACATAAACCCAGGGCATAAGGAGGAAAACAGGTAAGAACAACCCCGCTGAGGAAACAATTAATGAGGAGAGGAAGACTGCGTAAAGCATAAGACAGTTAACCGGATTTTCTTTCACAAAAGAGGCGGACTCCCGCAAAACAGTAAAAAAATTTTTTTTAGGCCCTACAAAGTAGGGTGTGAAATAAAAAACCAACCCTCCGATGGGCGGTAGGATTAAGGTGGGCAGAGAAAGGAGGGTGAAAACATAAAACAGAAAACTTAAACCAGATAAGGAAACTAATTCGGATTTACTGGGGATTAAATCCCTGGCCCTTGTTTTTCTGAAATCAACAACCTTGACGGCGAGTTTACATGTATAATAGGCGGCGGCGTAAAGTGATAGGACAAGCCCATAAGAGAATAGGAGTGAAACAAACAAAAACGTGGAAACGGATTTACAGGCGACTGCCAACAAAACCCCCGAAACACAAAAGAAACACCATAAAGACAGGATAATCAGCGTAGGACACAATAAATTCAGGTGAGTGTATATGGTTTTCGCAGCGAACGGGAAACGGGGGTTATTCATTTTTGTGATTAATTCAAACTTAAAACTTAATTAAGCCTTAAATCTATTGTTAAAATAGGTGTATTATTGATGGAAAATCTCTACAGGGAATTTCATAAACTACGGGGACACCCTATTTTACGTCGAAGGGAATCTCTTTATTCGGAGTTATCGGGAAAACCTCATCTAACAGACGAAGACTTAATGCGCGTGTTCGAATACAAGGGTTTAGGGCAAACCCACAACCCCTACGTCCAAAGATACACCCAGAAGGCCTTTAACTTGGAATCCCTTGAAGACAAGATACAATCTCTCAAAAGGCTTTCCGGGGTTGGAATAGTCACTGCATCAGCGATATTGATGTTCCAAAACCCGTATAAGTTTGCTGAACTAAATCACCTGGTTTGGGAGAGACTGAAAAAACTATACGGATTCGAGGGAACCCCAAAGGACAAGAAAAGCGATTACGGTATAGGGG
>WJJK01000251.1 GCA_014729705.1 Candidatus Altarchaeales archaeon
TGAGACACCGGTTTGCAACTTCGAGTGTTTTCTCCGCAAACGCAACCCAAGAGGCTTTGATGCGGATTTTAATGGACCCGGAGGTTGAAGAAGTCACTATGGTGGGGGAAGCCCAACCCCACCTATCTGAGAGCACAGGCTTAATAACTGCCTCCGACTCCTGGGATCTACAGGTTAACGGCGTATATGTTAAAGGCGAAGGCCACAGCGTCTGCGTCCTGGATACTGGCGTAAACTACAGCCACGCCAACTTAGGGGGGTGTTCTACTGCGGATTTTCTGGCAGGAGACTGCTCTAAGGTACCCTACGGCTATGATTTCTACAGCACAGACACGGATCCGATGGATACGGACGGCCACGGAACCCACGTCGCAGGTACAATAGCCTCAGACCACGCCACCTACCGGGGGGTTGCTCCTGAGGCGAAAATCATTGCTATGAGGGTGTGCGCCGCCACCTGCCCCTGGGATGATTTGGCAGACGCGATTGAGGAGTGCACAGCCCAAAGCGCTAACTACAACATCACTGTGATCACCATGAGCCTGGGCTCGGATGCGACCTTCTGCAACGCTGCCACATGCGCAAGTGCCCTTGACTCCACGGTAACCTCCGCAATAGAGGCGGCAGAGGATGCAGGCATATTCTTGGATGCGTCAACCGGAAACGACGCAGACACCTCAGGGATAGCCGCTCCCGCCTGCCACGCGGACGTAGTATCTGTGGGTGCGGTCTACGACTACGACGGACCCTACCTTTGTTGGGGTGGGGGTTCGTGTCCGGGCGCCAACACCTGCGACGACCCGGAATCCAACGTCGAAGTCGATAAAGTAATCTGCATCACCAACCGCTGCAGCCTCCTTGATGTGATGGCGCCGGGGTATGCTATCCACAGCACGGAACACGGGATCTTCAAGACGAGAGGGGGTACTTCTATGGCGGCACCGCATGTGGCTGGGGCGGCGGTTTTACTCCAACACTATGCATTAATTCAGCAAGGAAGACGTTTGACTCCCGCGCAGATTAAGGATCTGTTGGTTGACAACGGGGACTCAGTCACCCGCGGAAGCCTGACTAAACCCCGCGTCAACGTCTACGCATCCATCCAGGCGGCAAGCGCCTCTGAGATACAGTTAACGGATTACACAGCCCCCCAGGTGGGGGCTGCAGGCGAAACCTATTCATTCAACGTGACCTACGCCGACGCAGATAACGACACACCCGAAACCCTTAAAGCCTATGTCGATGGATCCTTAGACGATCTATCGGAGGCGGACTCCAACGACAATGATTTCACTGACGGAAAAAACTACTATTTTGAAACCACGTTATCCTCCTGGGGTTTGAGGAAATATATGTTCAACGCCTCAATCTACTTCAACACCCAGCAGACGGATTTCTTCAACGGCCCCTTCATAGTATCCGCCTCCGACTGCGACGCGGGAGCCACCCCCCCATATGAGGATGATTGGCATGTCTCATCAGCAGTCACCTGTCAAAACAGCGGATTCGTGGCAAGCACGCTGGGGTACCTGAACATCTCCAACACCTTGACTTTGGATTCCGCCCAAGTCTACGTGAACCAAAGCCTAATGTCCTTTCAGGGTTTGGACGCGCAACTCGTCTTAGACGACGGAGTACTAGTCTTCCCCTAACAGGCGACAATACTTCGAACCAGATAAACGGCGAAAGACAAACTCAAAACCAAAAAACCTATAAATGCATCCCGTTTAATCAAGTCAATGCTCATAAAATCCTCACCTACAAAAAAAATCAGGTGAAATTATTATAAACAATGGGGGGTTTTGTTTCGGCTTTAATCGAAACAAAATAAATAATAGCTCTGCCCTATACTCTAAAACCAAATTTATGTCTGGGCCTGTAGGGTAGTGGATATCCTGGGGGACTTCGGAGAAACCCAAAATAAACGTTTTCGAGGAAATCCCCTGACCTGGGTTCGAATCCCAGCAGGTCCGTTAATTATCTGGGTTCGGACGCGGGGAATCGAGGCAGCGATTCTCGCGTGCCAAAACAGTCTGCTGTTTTGAGCAACCCAGCAGGTCCGCGTTAGGCTGGAAATCCAGCCGGCAGATTGAGCGGGATTCGACATACGACTCACCTGTTCGATTAAAACTTATTTGTGTGTCTATGTCCGATCCTGAGGTTTTTGCATTTAAAGATGTTCGACCATGAGATATATTCCAATAATCGCGGGTGGGTGGTGCGTAAAATCCCTGCTATTCCCCTAGTCCAAGTGTCTTAAGCTTCATCGTTGTTGAATTTTTTACAGGTTTCTTTGGATACGCTTGCTGATAAAATTAGTGTTGATCCTGAAAGCACTCCGGCTGTGATGCCTGATGTGATTGTCAACGCAATTTGAGGTCTAACCATGTTTAACTATAACTGCTGGCAATAAAAAGAGGTTTATAGTCCTTGTTTTTTGTCTAGTTCTCTGGCTTCGGTGTCTAGTGTTTGTTCTAGCTGGATTTTTTGCTGTCTTTTTTGGCTTAGGATGTGTGAGGGTATTTTTGGTAGTTGGGTTGCTATGATGGTGATTCCCGCGATTATGCAGAACCCCCCTAATATGTCTATGGTGTCTGTGTTTCCTAGCAGAAGTAGTTCGGTTCCGGTTGTCTTGGAGAATACGATGAAGAAGTATCCTAATGCGGAGGCTAAGGCTCCTAGGATCAGGTATGTGAGGGTTGTGCGGCCCCCACCCTCGTTTTCGACCACCATACGGTTTATTACTTAGTTGGGGGTACTATAAATTTCTGTCTGCGCTTTAAATAAAAAAAATGCGTCTAGGTTGTTTGTTTTCCGGGGGTAAGGATTCCGCCTACGCGGTGGAGCTGGCGTTAAGTGAGCATGAGGTTGTGTGTCTGATTACACTGGATTCCGTGAACCCTGAAAGCTATATGTATCACACACCCAACGTGGAGTTAACCCGGCTTCAAGCCCAAGCGATAGGGTTGCCTCAGATAATTTGGGGGACTGAGGGTGTGGAGGAGGTTGAATTAACCGATCTTCGGAGTGCTTTGGTTGAGGCCAAAGAGAAACACCGGATTGAGGGTGTTGTATCTGGGGCGATAGAGTCGGTTTATCAGGCGTCGAGGGTTCAGCGGATATGCGATGAACTAGGTCTTTGGAGTTTCAACCCCCTCTGGTTGAAGGACCAGGAGAAGCTGATGCGGGAGTTGATTGAAAAAAAATATGAAGTGATTGTGTCCGGGGTGTTTGCCTACCCTTTAGGGGAGGATTTCCTTGGCAGGAGGGTGGATGAGGATTTCTTGGGGGAGATGATTGGTTTCAGGGAGCAATACGGGTTAAATGTGTCCGGGGAAGGCGGGGAAATAGAGACAACGGTTTTGGACGCCCCCTTTTTTGGGGGTAGGATCCGGATTACTGGGGCTTCGTGCAGGTGGATGGGTGATTCGGGTGTGTATGTTATTGAGGGTGCGGGGTTGGTTGAGAAATGATTCTGGTGGTTAATTTATGTTCGAGCCCTGGATTCCTTTGGTATTCGGAGTTTGTTTTACCTTTGGTTGAGGTTGTGTGGGGGCAGGGATTAAAAACAGAAGTTAGGCACTACAAATCGCTTGAACGCCTCCCCCAAAAAACCCAAAAAATCATCCTATCAGGCGCACCACTCAAAGACCGGGACTACCTCAATAACCCGGATAAATTCAGTTGGCTGAA
>WJJK01000252.1 GCA_014729705.1 Candidatus Altarchaeales archaeon
ATACTACTCTATCCCCTGCAATAACCCTAGCCTCCTCTAAACCTGTTTGAGGATTTCCCTTATTGTTAAACAATTCGAAGGTGAGTATGTGCCACCAGGGTTTTTTCACAGAAATTTTGTTTCCAGTTTGGGCGTCTACTTGCGCTTGATACTGCATGTTCACTGGGATTAACCCTAGAAACTTGGTTTTCTTGGCTAAGACTAGGTTGTATGTTGGCTTTTCTTCTACTTCCGCCAACACGATTTCTGAGACTTCATCCTCTGTTTTTCCGTTGATTACTCTCACGGCGTCTTCAGGCAGTAGCTTCACAGGCTCTTTTTTGCCCGAGCTTGTCTTCATAACCAGGCTTTTCTCCTCAATTGATATGGGTTTCATGGATACTGCCTGGGCTTTAGACGTTTTAATCAACCCCCTGTTTCCCCCTATCCTCTGGATTAATACCTCTACCTCGCCTTGGCTGCTTGAAACCGTCACCTCCCCCGTGTCTACGTCATAGGATACTGTTTGTTGTTCACCCATGTCCTGACTTGGTCTTGAGCAGTAGACTTTAGGGGGATAACTTTCGGCTACGATGCATTCTAAGCCCTTGGGGCATTCATAGTATCTGCAGGGATTCTCTTTCGCACATTTTACTCCTTCCTCTGGAAACCGTATGCACGTCAACCCCTCAGGACAGGGTTTACTGACATCACATAGTGGTTCAGAATCCACCTGACTTACTCTACACCCCCCTTTTTCACATGCGCATGAGGGTTTCTCTGATAAAATATCTTCTTCCTTTGGACAGATCCTTTTGCAGTCAACCCGAGCTTCACCGGATTTTTCCACGCAAGTCCATGAACAACTGCAGTGGGAGAAAAACGGTTCACAGTCCTCATTATTTTGACATACAGCTTCGTCTTCAATCACTTCCTCCTCACAGTCTTTAGGGCAGTTACACTTGTTTTCAAGTTTAGAGTTGCAGACTCCGTCTCCGCAGGCTGCGCAAACCGGCCAAGCACCCATGGGAATAGCGCACCCTCTCTCACTACCCACTGCACGGGTGATTGGAGTCAAACCCTCACAACAGACGTGCCCCGGCAGTTGGGGTTCGCCAAGTTCCGTGCAGGAGAGGTTCTTCACATACTTCTGCCCGCATTCCCCCCGATAAAAAGCCCACTGTTCACAGCGCTCACCGTCTGGGAAAACACACGAGTCATTTTGAATTTCGTAACCCGTCTGCTCGCAATAAATCGGAGCGGGGTTAGGGATGGCGTATGCTAGGTTAGCTAGAAAAATAAGTGTTATCAAAACGATTTTAGTTGTTTTTCTGTTCATAGCAAAATATTGGCTTACTGTTGGCTATTAAAGCAGCTGTTTTTTTTCGGCGTAAACCGAAGACCCACCCTCTTTTATGCCTGTCTTCTAAACTATTTTTGTGGCGTCCAAGCAGGCTAAGGTGGTGGTGGTAGGAGCTGGTAACGTGGGCGCAACCTACGCCAACGACCTGATGATCTCTGGATTAGCTAAAGAGATTGTTTTAGTGGACGCTAACCCGAAGAAGGCTGAGGGGGAGGCTATGGATTTGAATCACGGGGCGAGTTTCCTGCCTCCCTGCAAAGTCTCCTACGGAGGCTATGAAGAATGTGTTGACGCCGACTTGGTTGTGTTGACGGCAGGAGCCGCGCAGAAGCCCGGGGAAACTCGGCTGGATTTAGCCCAGAAAAACACTGACCTATACAGGGAAATCATCCCGCAGGTCACAGGCCACACAACTGAGGCGATACTGCTCGTAGTAGCAAACCCAGTCGACGTTCTAACTTATGCTACACTTAAGGTATCCGGTTACCCGGAAAACCGTGTGATCGGGTCGGGAACGCTTCTTGACACCTCCCGCTTCAGATACCTTGTTGGGAAACACTGCGGTGTGGACCCGAGGAACGTTCACGGATACATTATAGGCGAACACGGCGACACTGAGGTGCCCTTGTTTTCAAGTCTGACTATCGGAGGAGTCTACCTTGAAAAATACTGTCTAGCCTGCGAGCGTGAATGCAACCCCCAAAAACAGTTAGACGAAATATTCACTCAAGTCAAAAACGCGGCCTACAAAATAATCGAATGCAAAGGTTCAACTTATTA
>WJJK01000253.1 GCA_014729705.1 Candidatus Altarchaeales archaeon
CAACTTAACTAGTGTGTCTATTGCGTCCATGCCTGCTGATTCAGCCAGGGTTCTCGGGATTATTTCAAGGGCTTCAGCGAAAGCGTTGACTGCTAGTTGCTCCCGTCCTCCGACACTGTCTGCGGATTCCCTTATTCTCTTGGCTAACTCTATTTCGACTGCGCCTCCGCCTGAGACGTATTTACCCATCTCAACGGCTGCTGCGACTACGCCGAGGGCGTCGTGCAGGGAGCGTTCGACTTCGTCTACGACGTGTTCAGTGCCTCCGCGAACCAGCATACTCACTGCTTTAGCGTTTTTACAGCCTGATATGAAGATCATCTCATCGCCTGAGATCTTCCTCTCATCAACCAACTTAGCCTTTCCGAGATCGTCTTTCGTCAAGTCCTTGATGTTGGTTACGATGCGGCCGCCGGTTGCTTTAGCGAGTTTCTTCATGTCGGATTCCTTGACGCGGCGCACAGCCAAAACACCAGCTTTCGCCAGGTAGTGTTGAGGCAGGTCTTCAATACCTTTCTGGCACAGCAGCACGTTTGCGCCGGTTTCAACAACAGAATCCACCAACGTCTTAAGCTGGTTCTCCTCCTGATCCAGGAAGGCTTGAAGCTGGTTGGGGTCTGTTATCTGGATTTCCGCGTCGGTCTCGGTTTTCTTGACTTCGAAGGCGCCGTCGATTAACGCGATCTTTGCGTTCTCGACTTTCTTGGGCATGCCTGAGTGCACGACCTCCTTATCTATTACCACACCCTGTATGAGTTGGGTGTCGGTTATGCTTGCGCCCTGCTTCTTCTCAAGCTGTATGTTGTCTAAGTCAACGCTTATTTTACCGTCTTCACCCTCCTCTGCAACTTGGATGACTGCTGACACCGCTACGTCTGCTAGGTATTCCCTGGATTCGCCTGCGCTTTTCCCTGTCATAGAGGTTGCCCCAATTTTTTTGAGGATAGCCTTGTCTTTGAGGGTCACGGGTTGGCCGATCTCCTCAAGAGTCTTCTGGGCGGTTTGGCCTGCGATCCGGTATCCCCTTGCAATCAAAGTCGAGTGGATGCCTTGATCAAGCAGCCCTTCAGCTTTAGAGAGCAGTTCACCTGTTAAGACCACGGCGGTGGTGGTGCCGTCGCCTACTTCGTCGTCCTGGGTTTTAGCGACTTCAACAACCATTTTGGCTGCCGGGTGCTCCACGTCCATCTCATCGACGATGGTGGCGCCGTCGTTTGTGATTATTATGTCTCCGAGGTCGTCTACCATCATCTTGTCCATGCCCATGGGTCCAAGAGTCGTCCTAATCATGGTTGCCATTGCTTTAGCTGCCATGATGTTGCTTCTTTGCGCGTCCCTGCCTTGGGTTCTGAATGCTCCCTCAGGCAGGACCAGAATTGGTTGTCCTTGCATTTGACTCATTTACATCACCTTGTGATTTTTAATTGGTTTAGAGGTATATTAATGTTTGTTTGGGTTAAAAAACTTAATGAAAAAAAAATAGTGGTTCACTCAACGCTTATTACGTTCACCGGGCAGGAGTCCGCAGCGTTTCTATTGCACTCAACATCCTCTGGGGAGACCTCAAGCTCATAGTAACCCGGCTTAACCTCATTTGAATCCTTTAAACTTGATTTATTGTCTTGACTCATCTGCCAAAAAACCGGGCAAAGGCTTGAGCATACCCCGCAGCCGATACAACCCATGCGATTAAAAACTACTTTAGGCATAAACCCTCCTCCTACCTTCTCCTACCCCTTCTCCTTCTCTGTTTCTCCTGAATCTCAAGAAGATACGGCTGGGGTTCAGCCTGGGATATGAAATCCTCGAATTCAGCGTTGAATTCAACAGACCTTATCCTTGAAACCTCCTTAGCCAAAGCCCAATAAACTAGGGCAAGAGAGTTTTTACCTTTATTGTTTGAGGGAATAATGAAATCAATATTGTGGGTTCGCGTGTTGGTGTCGCAGATAGCCATAATCGCAACACCCATGTCCCCCGCCTCCTTGACTGCCTGGGAATCAGCGGTGGGGTCGGTTACGATAAGAAGCTTGGGTTCAACGAAAGTCTCGATTTCGGGGTTAGTAAGCGAACCCGACACGAAACGGCCTGGATAGACCCTGCAGCCGGTGTTTTCACAGAACTTCTTAATTGGAGTCCTCCCGTAAACCCGGTTGGAGACTACGACCACGTCCTTGGGATCGAAGCGGGCTACGAATTCCGCAGCCATCCTAAGCCGTTCATCAATCTTTTGCACGTCAAAGACGCATAACCTGTCTGGACGTATCTTATAGATGAAGGGTCGCATATCCGCAGTCTTATACTTCAAGCCTACGTGCACGCCATTTGATAAGTACTCATCCAAGGAAACCAGTAACTCTTTCGTAGTCTGCTGTTGCTCGTCCATTTTATTGATTATTTTTTCACCGTAATAGGGAGTAAATCATGCTTTAACTCCGCCTTAGCTATCTCCATCGCAGAGATCTTTGGGTCCGTCACCTTGATCATGGGTGGCGCTCCAAGCTCAAGCTGGAAGGACCTGGCGCCTAAAAGCCGTGCCTTCTCGAATTTAGTGTACATAATTAAAACCTCTTATGTTGTATGATCTCATCCACTATGTCTGAGTGGCTTAGTATCATCCGCCGGCAACAATACCTATCAAAACCCAAGTCATCCAGGACATTTTTCGCGTCCTCCCCCTCATTCACCCTTTTTTGGTACTGCTCCCAGCTTTGCGCGATGGGTTTACCGCAACTATAACACCTCATAGGTATAATCATTTTATCTTAAACACCCTCACCTATATGATTTCTGCCTCTTATGTCTTGCTCCCTTATTGCTTTGACTTGGTTTTCTGGCCTCCTTTTGCCGGTGGTCGCCTGCAATCAAGGTACGATCGTATTTAATGTATACTCCCTGAAGCTCCTTTTCTTTGGTGTATTCAACCAAGGCTTTAGCGATGCTTGATGATATGGCATCCGCTTGGCCTATCACACCCCCACCATTGCTTTTCACAATGATGTCTATCTTGGAGTCGTCTACGTAGTCGGTTGCAAGAATCACCGGCAACCTTATTTTGGATTTAAATATTTTGTTGTCTAAACTCTCCAGGTTTTTTGAGTTAATAAGTATCCGGCCTGTGCCCGACCTTACTGTGGTGCGGGCTACCGCGTTTTTCCGTTTACCCGATGCGTGGGCGAATTTCTCAGTCATAGCTTCCACCTATACTTTTACAGATCTCCCCCACACTAACCCTCCTCCTCAGAGGCTTGACTGCGTTGGGGGTGTCAAGGTAGCTTATTTTTTCGACGTTCACATTCAATTCAGTTAACTTCTTTTTCGGGACGCCTATAAAGCATTTAACGTTTTTATATGCCCTGCGGCCCCGCGTTTTCTTGTAGGGCAGCATACCCCGTATCGTTTTCCTCACGAAACGGTCCGGACTCTTCTGGTGGAAGGGACCTAGTCGGTAGTTACCCTTGTTCTTGATTTTTAGTTTATCAAGGTTTTCTTCAATGATTTTTTTGGGGTTGCCTGCAACCAAAGCCTTCTCGGAATTCACCACAATCACCTCCTCCCCCAACAGGGCGTGTTTGGCTGCTACCGTGCAAAGCCTCCCTAAAACCTTGTCTTTCGCGTCTATGATTATCATTTTATCCGATTATTTTGATGTTATTGCCTGCGGGGTTGTCTTCAGCTAAATCCATCAACTTAAGTGCCCTGCCCCCTGACGCCCGGATTTTATCCAAAGCACCCCTGCTGAATTTAAATG
>WJJK01000254.1 GCA_014729705.1 Candidatus Altarchaeales archaeon
GGATGCACCCTCTTTTGCGCAGAAGGTGGCGGCCTCCTTTGGCGTGCCCCTCTACTGCCCTGACCGGGATCTTGATGTTTCTTTGAAAAACAGTTTAACTGAAGACGTTGACTGGGTTGATAAACACCAGCGGGACGCCTGTGCCGCAGCCTACGCCGCCTACAACCATAACCAAAACAAATTAAAAAACCTCTCTGCAAGGGGTTTAGACGATGAAATGAAGCATTTGATTCTGCAGGGTATCTCATTGTCTGAGGCAAAGCAGTTGCTTGAATCCGGTAAAAAAACCGTTAAAACAGGCGACACCCTCCCGTGTGAGAAAAACTCAAAACCTAAACCGAACCCCTTATCAGATGATTTGCGTAGGCTGAAAGCCAGCAACAAGTCTTTGAGGGGGGAGCTTGAGTCAAGGAAAAAGCAGGCCTTAAAACTGAAAAAACAAAACCGGTTCCTTAAATCCGAGATGAATGAAACCCTCCGAAGGGATAAGGCGGTGGCTTCAAGGGAGAAGACCATTGAAAGCCTTAAACGCAAACTCAGAAGACGTCGCAGAGAGCTTAACCAGGCGCTTGCTCTTAAAAACCTTCTCCTGGATTTCTCTGAGGGAAAGATTTTTTTGGTTCCCCCCTACCCTAGAGTCTGCCAGGGGATTACCCGCATCTCAAATAAAATCCCCTCCGACTTCGATTACCGCGGCATCGATTTTGTGTTTGCAGGCCGAAAGAAGATCCTGGATCAACTGGCTGAATACGGGGTGCCCACTGCACGCGAAAACCTGTTGGAAGACGCATACGGCGTTAAATACATTTATTCAGAGAAATTCAGGGAATTAAGAAAAGGGAAGGAGAGGGTGTCTTTGGAGAACCTGGTTTCAGAATATCGAAGCAGGGATTCAAACACCTAAACCCTCAACGAGATCCGTTAAAGCAGCCTTCGGATCATGGGATTTAACGACTCCCGAAGCCAAAAGCACGCCTTTAGTCCCAAGCTCAAGGGCTTTGGCTACGTGTTCCTTGCTTTTCACGCCCGCCCCCGTTAAAACACCTACATGTGGGTTCACCTGCTGCACTGCTTCTACGACGGAGGTAATCAATTCAGGTCTTGATGTGACTGAAACATCCCCTCCAATCAAGTCGGGGGGTTCAACTGCAACGTAATCCGGCTTGAATACGCAGATTTTTTTGGTCTCCTCAATCGATTCCTCCTCGGTCTCCAGGCCCGAGCAGACGATGCTGGTTAAACCCACCTGCTTTATTTTTTTTATTCGAGACTCGATTTCGGGTATCGATAGTTTATGTTCTGAGTGGTTGATTAAACTTCCGACTGCCCCCGCCTCAGCCAGGGATTCAGCCAGTATCCACCCAGTGTTGCTTCCGTAGCCCACGTCGTCTACGTGTTGAGCGAAGACAGGTATGTCCACGTTCTCAACCACCCGCATTATGTCTGTCGGCTGCACCGCCACCACGATGTTTGCCTCCGTCTCCTCGGCGACCTCCTCACAGGTTAAAGCCAAATCCAGGGCCTTCACTCCCGTAGCCTTCTCATATGTCTTAAAATTAACTACAATACTCTCCGATAAATCCACTGTCATATGATTTCACCTCTTATTTATGCTATTTAATTGCGTCCCCTTAAATAAATAACGTGAGTATGGAGATTGAGCAAATCAAAAAAAACAACAAAAAACTGAACGCGTTTTTGGAATTCAACGAGCAACCGGATTCAATCCCCGAAGGCGGGCTCTCAGGCAAAACCCTTGCAGTTAAGGCTAACATGAATGTTTCAGGTCTTCACGCAAGCTGCGCAAGCAAGACGTTATCTGAATACGTGAGCGTATATGACGCTCACGTGGTCGAGCGGATTAAAAAAGAAGGCGGGTGGATTGTGGGGGTAGCTAATATGGATGAGTTTGCATGCGGATCCTCCGGGGAGACGGGCGCCTTCGGCGCCACCCAAAACCCTAAAGCCCCCGGTTACGTGGCAGGCGGCTCAAGCGCCGGGTGTGCGGCTGCGGTGGCTGCGGGTTTAGTTGATTATGCGGTTGGAAGCGATACTGGGGGGAGCATCCGCAACCCCGCAAGCAACTGCGGGGTCGTAGGCTTTAAACCCACATATGGTGTGGTGTCACGGTATGGCTTAATTGATCTTGCGATGAGCTTGGATCAGATCGGCCCCCTCGCCAACACCGTCGATGAAGCGGCCCGCCTCCTTGAGGTGTTGGCAGGCTATGATCGGCGGGATTCCACAAGCTTAAACCTAGACCCTGATTTCTATCGTTTCACCGACAACCTTGAAGCTGATTTGTCCTCCACAAGAATCGGGGTAGCCCCCCAGTTCACTGAATTGATTGTTGATGAGGGGATAAGGCGGATGGTGTCTGAGTCGGTGGATAAGCTGGCTGACGCCGGTTGCCAGATAATTGAGGTGGATTTACCGTCGCTTAACCTAAGCATCCCAACCTATTACTTGAATGTTTACGTCGAGTTTTATTCGGCTACCCGTAAATTCGATGGCAGAAGGTACGGCAAAAAGATAGAGGAAAACTGTGGGGGGGAGGTGTTGCGCAGAATACTTTTAGGGGAGTACATCAGCCAGAAGGAGTATTCAGGCAAATATTATCGTCGGGCTTTGAGGGCTAGGTCGGTTATCCGCTCGGAGTTGCTTGACGCCTTAGAGGGTGTGGATGTTTTGGTGGGTCCGGTTGTGCCTAAGCTTCCCCATAAAATCGGGTGTGAAGACCTCACCAACCCCCGCACCCTATATGCTTATGATGTTTTCACCACCCCCGTGAATCTTGCGGGGCTGCCTGCGGGGTCTGTGCCTGCCTCAGTTATCTGCGGCGTGCCCTGCGGCCTGCAGGTGATAGGCAAACCCCTCAAGGATCAGGCGGTTTTGAACGTCATGCGGGGATTCGAAAAATTAAATGGTTCTTGAATCGCTGGTTGTGCCAGAGAAAATAGGGAACACCCGGCGGGGCATGTTTTTCGCGGGCTTCATTTATTCGACGGTAGGCCTCTTCCTAGCCTACACCGTCTTCAGGGCTCAGGCGAGCATGGCAAGCGTATCCTTCACCGCCATACCCCTTGTGGTGGTCATGTATCGGACCCTGCGTTACGAGGAGGGTAAGGACTTCCGGATTAAAGGCAACTTCCCGCTTCTTAAGGAGCACCTACACGTTTTATATCTTTTCTTGTATCTTTTCCTGGGTCTTGTGGCAAGCTTCACCTTATGGTATTTCGTTTTGCCCTCTGAGGTAGGCGGGCTTCTCTTCAAGGCTCAGAACGAGGCGATAATCGGGATTAGGAGGGGTGTGGGGACAGGCAGCTTCACGGGGGCCCAGGATTTCTTGGTTAAAATAGTTTTAAACAACCTGAGGGTGTGGGGGTTTTGCATACTATTTAGTTTCCTCTATGGGGCGGGGGCGATATTCATTTTAACCTGGAATGCGTCGGTTTTGGCTGCCGCGTTGCGTGAAAGCCCCTCACCGATGTATCTGCTTCACGGTCTGCCTGAGATTGCCGCGTATTTCTTGGCGGCTCTTGCAGGGGGCATAATAAGTGTGGCGGTAGCCAACCACCACTATAAGTCGAAGGAGTTCGGGGAAATCGTTGTCGACTCCCTTGACTTGGTGGTCGTGTCTCTTTTGATCCTTGTCGCCTCCGCTTTTGTGGAAGTCTATGTCAGCCTGTCTTTGATGCGGCTTGGATTATGACGTCTAAAATCTTATTCCCTGCCTACCTCACGCAATACCTGTTTGAATACGTGTCTTGAAAGCTGGGCTTTATCGTCAAGCTGATGCAGGCGGTGTTCCTCCGACTCCCTTAAACCCCTGGGGGTTTCTAAAACGATTTTGGTGGGTAGATTGGGGAACCCGTGTTCAGTCAAAGACCTGACGGCGCTTCTTGAGGCCTCTATGTCGCGGCACCACCCCGTATCCTTTGGGTAGAGGGTTACGTGGGGTTGTTCGCCTGATTTCTTTATCGTCCCGTATACGTATCCCCCCGCATCGTCGTATTTTATTTCCTCGACCTGCTGAAATTGACG
This sequence comes from Candidatus Altarchaeales archaeon, assembly GCA_014729705.1. Lineage (GTDB taxonomy): Archaea > Altiarchaeota > Altiarchaeia > IMC4 > SCGC-AAA252-I15 > WJJK01. The sequence goes on from WJJK01000254.1 coordinate 4,045, forward strand.
TGTCCCCACGTATACCCTGAAATTTGCTGTTTTTTTTTCGGCGACCTCCCCTTCGATTTCCCTGTAGCCTGGGTCTTCCTCCCCCTCTTTTCTCTTGGCAACCCATTCACCCTCTTTTCCCGGGTTTATCAGGGTGTATCCCACTAAGACTCCTGCGGGGTGGAGGAATTTCTTTGCGTCAGTGAATTCCTCATCCCCTTTGATTTTCTCTTTTATTTTCGGTTCCTTATCCAGAAGCCTTAAACCCTTCTTGATGTTTTCAACCGGCACAGCTCTGCCTGATTTCTCCGCTCTCTTCAGAGTCACCAATGCTACGTGGATTAACTCGTCTTTATGCGGTAGTTTCAGGAATTCATCCAGGAAACCGTCTTTCTCCTTTTGGCTGGTAAAAGCCTTAGTTAGTTTATAATGTATCTCTTCCTCTTGATTCGTGTTTAACCCGATTTTCTGGCCTGTCCCGAAATCGATGTTGTAGCTAAACAGTTTAAGGAGTTTTTTGAAGGCCCGGGGGTTGTCTTGGAAGGGATCCTCCTTCATTGCTCTTAACACTCCATGCATCCTGTGTATGCGTTCATTTGGGTTTCCCGAGAAACCGCCTCCCCACGAGATTTTATTGGTTAATACTCCTTTGACTTCAGCGCTCTCCTCCCCCATTAAATCGTCGACTGATTCGTTGATCTCCCGAATCAGGGTTTGATAGTCCCCTGCGGTTTTGGGTTGGGGGAGTTCCCCTCTGCCTTTAGAAACAGTTTTTTTGGAGTGCATAAGGTTTTTTTTTGGGAACTAGAAAAATATAAATCAGTTTCTCATAAGCCAGTTGACGTCTGACTGGTATAATCCTCGTATGTCTTTTAAACCCAGCTTTAAGGTTATCACCCTATCAAGGCCTAACCCCCATGCGAGCACTGGGACATCCGCTCCAAGAAGGGGTTTAACCACTTCAGGTCGGAAGATGCCTGCGCCCCCCAACTCTATCCACTCTCCTTTTTCTTCGAAGTAGACTTCGGGTTCCACACTCATCTCCGTGTAGGGGAAGTATCCCGGCCTGAACCTGATTTTCGGGAAACCCATTTGGTCGTAGAATTCCTTTAATATTCCAAGCAGGTTCCGGAAGTTCACGTTAGGATCCACTACAATCCCCTCTACTTGGTGGAATTCAGGCAGGTGTTTATAGTCTATCGCCTCGTTTCTGAACACACGCCCCACACAGAAGACTTTAGCTGGCATATCCTCTTGCGTTAATGTGGAGAGGTAGCGTGCGGTTACTGCGGTTGTATGGGTTCTAAGGAGGGTTTTCTGGGAGAGGAGGGGATCCCAGCGGCCTCCCCATCCTGTTGACTGGGTGTCGCCTCCGTCTTCATGGGTTTCCCTAATCTTATCCGCGTATTCCCCGAACCCTGGGATCTCTGTTTTCTTGGGTGTTTTCAGGTAGAATGTGTCGTGCATGTCTCTTGCCGGGTGGTCTTGGGGTTGGAATAGTGCGTCGAAGTTCCAGAAAGCCGACTCCACGTAAGGGCCCTGGATTTCTGTGAAGCCCATGTTACAGAAGATCTCTCTAACCTGCTTGATCTGCCTTGTTAGTGGATGCAGTTTAGCGGGGTATGCGGGTTTCTGGTATACATCGACTTGGTAGGGGCGGAACCCCCTCTTCCTCCAGGCGCCCTCCTTCAGGGTTTTCACAGTCAACTGCCCGATCCTCTCATCCACTTCGACTTCCTTGGCCAAATTCAAACCCTGCTTTGTGGGTTTTATTGTGATAGTCTTTTCCGCCTCCACCTTCACGACGTTTTGCCTGGATAAAAGGTCATTTAAAGCATCTTTTTGTCCCCCCTCAACCTCTGCTACCGTGACTTTCTGTTCCCCTATTTTTTCGAGAAGCCTTTCATCTTCGGTCTTATCCC
>WJJK01000255.1 GCA_014729705.1 Candidatus Altarchaeales archaeon
CCGTATCGCTACAAACCAGGGCCGGAGGCTAGAAGGTCGTGCCAATTGTTTTACGTGGACCTGGATAGTTACCGACGGTAGGGGAACCGTGTGGGTCCCCACAACCCACTCGAAGAGAGATTTTTCGGATGATTGTCTTAACCGATCTCATCTCCAAGATAGAAGATGATTTCCTGCGTTATGAGATAGAGCGAGTCCTGTACAGAATTGGTATTCTTAATACAGAACCCTCAGAAACTCTCTTATTTTCCGCGGACAGGGCCCGGAAAAATGCCAATGATTATCATAAAAAACGGGCACAGGTAGATCCTTTTTATCGGGCCTCGAGGTTCACTCCGGGACAATGGGCCCAGCTCATAAAAGATAACGAGCTGGCTCAGGATCTTTACAAAGAGATGGCGAAGTCGACCCTCATTCAGGTTTTGAAGGAGGTTCAAAGATTATCCCTCGATGGAAAATCCAATTGCCGCGTCTCCTGGAATGTAAAGGTTCCTCAGGAAGCCTCTGATATGAGGGACTCGGTTTTAGGGTATCTACAGAAGGACCTGGAGGATCAAGGTTTCCGGGTTGAGATTGATGGTAATACGAACAGCATTTTTGTTCATTGGGGATATTGAAATGCGTCTATTATTCCTCGGATTTTTTGTACTAGTGGGTTGTGCCCCGGAGACGGCTCGGGAGCACGTTGATTACTGTTACGATCCCCCAACAGGAAGCCGCCCGAGCCCTGAATGGAAAGCTTCGTGTCTCTGTGATGCGGGTCGTATTTACGGCTGTGAACTAACCCTGAAATGGGTTGCCCCAGCCGAATACGATCATACGGCTTCCTGCTGTCGCCCCGACAGGGAAGGAACCTACGTAAAACGCTCACGGGAGGAAATTCGGCTCCTCCACCGACATGCGAAATATCTTTCGACGGGGGGGTCGAAAGGGGACGAGTCTTATGCGGAAGGTGTCGATCACACTTTGGATTGGTTGATGGGCAAAGAGGATTGGCCCGAGCCTTCTTTGGAAGAGGTGGGACCCAATGTTCTGGTGACGTTGCCGGATGGATATGAGGGGCATGGAAGATGACGAGGACCAGTACTGGCCTTAGGAATTTCGAAGACCGTCATGACACCATCGGTGGAAGTCCTTCAAAGACGTTAGTTTCCACGTTCGAATATCGGAGAGGTTTTAAGACTCGAGTGAAAGGGGTGAAACACGTACCCCGTGGGCTCCCTTATACGACCGTCCAGAGGAAAGGGGTTTTTCTTGTGGATACCTATTTCCCCCTCCTCTCGATGCCATGGACCCGATTCCCGAGGATCTGGGAATGACGAGGACGAGAACGTGGAAATGGTGGAGAGATTATTATTCGGAATACCGCCTCCCCAAGACTACTTTTGTGCGGTCAACAGGGATTGATGTTTATGTGGATCCGGCAGGTCAGGAGAGCCTTCATGATGGGCTCATCACTCTTCAGACGGTGACGCCTTTTTCCAGGGTGTTTTCTGACTACCCAGTCAGCCAGATGGAGACCACAACGGATACTTTGAGAAGATGATCGTGATCACTTTTACCCACAGAGCTAGATTTCGGTACAGCTCGCCTCCTGAGACGCACCTGTATGATCCCAGTTTCCGGGTGCCTATCCGCCTTTCGAGGGATGAGACGGAAGTGCATAAGGTGGAGACAAGACTGCCTCGGGACCAATGGGAGACTCGCGTTTTTCGCCAGTCTCCTTTATCCAGCCCAGAGACTTATTCGAGGAATCGTTAGGGTGACTTTCATGACCCTCACCATAAGGGCCAATAACAGATATCCCGAGACAGAGATAACCGTCCGTTCCGGACACCGCTACCAGGATAGCGAAACCAGAACCGTACTCCGGAATCACCCCATGCCCACTATCTCCTCTCCCTCACAAACAACGGGGCCAGAAAAAACCCATCCCTACAGAGGATTGATGTTTTCTAGCACCATAAGCCCCACCCTGGGTTGGATATGTCACGGATGAGCAATACCGCTGCCAGCCTCGGGGTCAAGGATCCAAAGACCAGTACTCCTCGTCTCCACGGCTCCCTGTATGGGGATGATACAACCCGAACAGTTCTTAGGAGCCACGGCTCCCCTTTTGGAAGATTTCGGGCACAGACATCGGGTCCGCGGGAAGATTACCCTTATGCCGTCCTTCTTCTTTCCAAGACCTTGTGCCCCCGTTTTCCTGACATCAGTGTCCTTGCGGATTAGAAATCATGCTGACCAGAACATTGAACCCACGAAATAATTGGCCCACACCGTTGAGCCCTGATC
>WJJK01000256.1 GCA_014729705.1 Candidatus Altarchaeales archaeon
CCCGTATTCTCAACCAAAACCCCCACCCAGGAACCCAGGGAACCATAGTCAATAAGCGAGAGATTACCGCCCAAACAAAACAACCCCACCTCCTTGGAGGTATACACCGGTTTTCTAAGGGGATCATGTGTAGCAGGCACTTTGGGGGGTGAAGACAATATGGGGGGAAGATTTTTTGTGAGGAAAAAACCCATCGGATGGTAGGCCACCTCATAAACCCAAAACTCCATGCCGGTTGACTCGTCTCTGTCGTGCATTATTTCCTTGAAAAAACGGGGGTCGGTTCTTTGATGCCTTAATTTATAGGCCGCAGTATAGCCGGAATACTTGGTTGGGGGAACGGTTTTAGGCTCACGTGGCCTGAATATCAGGCCCCCGGATAAGGCATACCAAATGTCTTCATCGACTGCGCCCCGCCTCACCAAGTTATAGTTAGCGTTAGAGAAAACCACGTAATCCACCCCCCCATAAAAAAGTTTGGCAGCCGCCTGCCTCTCAAGAAGCCAGAGGCTATGATGCAAGTCATAGTCGATGCGGGCGGGGGAGGATACCGATTCAAACCCTGAGGCTACTTCCGCCATAAACCCCAGATCCCATTCAATCAACACGTCCCCGCTGGGACGAGTCTCCCCTAACGCAGTTAATAAACGGTAAACGCCTTGGGTGCTGATTTTCTTGGGGTCAAGCTTTAGGAAATTCACAGTATTCATAAGAAGACACAAGATGATTATCAAAGAAACAACCGAGGTTAACCTAAGGTTTTGTAGTCTGAAGAAAACCAAGACGAGAAGCGACGACACGAATAAGAGAACCCTAAACTCCAGTAAAGGTTGTTGGGTGACTGTGAAATAAAGGGATGTTAAAATAAAGATGGGCGCGAAAACCCTGTATTCCCGCATCCTAAAGTCCACCAAAAGATGAGCGGCTAAGGCTGCGACCCCCAGGTTGCTGATTCGAGTGCCCCGATCCATGGATAAGGCGAACAAAAAACCCAGCAACACAAAAGACATGGAAGTTAAATCCCTTCGCCTAAACCCGTAAACGAAGGCTAAAGGCATAAGACCTAACAAGACGTTATACCTAAGCCAGATGTTAACCTGGGATATCGGGGTTATGTCCGCGCTGCCGGACTCCCCCTGAGGATGGGAGGCCAACAACTCGTCGAGATGGGGTTTGACTGCGAAGAATCCCCCCAACAATATGACTCCGAAGACAAACCCGCATAAAAAGGGGTAGTAATCCCTAACACCCCTTTTGCTTGCAATATCGGTCGCCCACCTCAAAAAGTAGACTCCAGACAAAGCGACTCCAACAAAAATCTCTTCATTAACGTTTAAACCGACGTAGACGACAACCAAATACGAGGCAAAAGACGTCAACGATAAAACTAGTTTCCTGAAAGTGAAGGCGCAAAGGAGGCCCTCTAAATACTTTAGGGTAAGGGATGTGAAGATGAGGGACAATAAAATCAGGTTAAGTTGTATGAAGGAGTGGGTGAAGGATACTATGCTTAAGGCGAAGGGCTCTATCATGAAGAGATAGATTAAGGCTGCCACCGCCGATTTCTTCTCTCCGAAACGGTTCCTCAGAAAAACATAAAGAAGAACCCCCGTCAAGGAAGTCAATAAAACACCCAGAAATTCGACTCCAAAAAAAACGTGTTGCGGGGGGAGGATGCCTCCAATAAGCCTCAGAAGCCTCAGACTCAAATCACTTAAACCCCTTGCAGTGTCATGCGTACCCTGGGCTACGCCCGTGTAAAGCCATAACTCAACGTGGTTTGCGGCATTAGGGCCATAGAGTCTGTGGAAAAATAGGTTGAATAAAAGGCGGGGGAGGACTCCAAAGAAAAAAAGGGCCAGGGATTTCGCTTTAACATCCAACTTCTGGAATCGCTGGCCTAACGCCGTCAAATCAACCATAGTTTAATTAATAGGTTTACATGCTAAAGAAAAAAAATTCAGCAGAAAACATACGCGTCAACCCCCGAGTAAACGGGTTTGGTTGACTCGTTGACGAGTAAAA
>WJJK01000257.1 GCA_014729705.1 Candidatus Altarchaeales archaeon
ACTGATGATAGGATGAAGGATGCAACGAGTATTGGCGTATCTCCTGGCGGCCTTATTTGGAATTATATTTTATTACATATTATATAGTATTTTATTTTAGTATGGAGTTGTAATCATGGCTACAAAACAAGTCAAAGACCTTAAAAAAGGTGACAAGTTCCACGCCGCTGTTTACGATGGTGAAACAGCTTACGCTGCATGGGTGAAAATCGAGCAAATAGACGACATCCGAGTTTACAGCAGCGCCCTCCCAAAATTCACCACAATCAAACAAATCCACTACAGACCTCAATCAGGAAAGAGACGTGACGACCTCATGAAGGCAATGTTCTATGAGGACCAGCGTGTACGTATACCTAATCGCCCTAACAAATTTATGAGGATTTGGCATGCTTTATGGTCCTGATGATGACATTTTAGATTATGACGATGATTTGTATGACGATGATATTTATGACGAGGATTTTCCTGATGATGAGTATGGAGAGGAAGATATTATGATCGAAAACAACTTTTATAAAGATTGGTTTAAGAATCCAAGTAGAACATCCATGATGTGGGCGTTTGAGTTCAAAGATACTGACGATAAAGTCAAGTATTCTGTAATTAAAGGTGCTGGATGTTATGGCACTTTTGCCAGTTTTATGAATACTCTTTTACGGCCAAACCGAAATGGAGAAAAGAAGCTATTAGGAGTCTACACAGCCTTACGCCAGGATGAGCAAGTTCTTCAAGAAGCTCAATCTTACTATGATTTCATTTTTAATCCTAAAGAGTCACCTTGGCGTTCAGTGCTTAAAGGCTCCAAGTATTCTGCTGGAACCACTGAAAAGCACCCTTATCTTTACTTACCTTTGAGTAAAGGTGATCCACTCCAGCCTGTCGTATCTTTGTTTCTTGCAGCAAGATTAGTTCAAGACAATCCAGATTCTATTAGAATGTTCGACTATCTAGTTAAGAATGGGTACACTGGTGTACAAGCATTGTATGTTTCGAATTACTTGGGTCTTCGCGATGGCCGAGTAATGGACATTTCTTGGCTAGATTTCAATGCATTTTCAGCTCAATCTAACCTCGACTTCCAGCGCCTTTTAAAAGCTGAACCTAGAATTGAGAAAGGCTTTGGCGCTGGAGAAGGTCACTCCTATGGACCACTCCAAACTATGTGGGTTGCTGCTGACTTTATTAAATATGAGACTTGGAGGGGTCATACCAACTCTCATCTAGTAAGAGACAAAAGTAAAGTAAGCATCTTTGAAAAGCTCACTCCAAGTAAGCAGTATGATGGTATCTTTCCTGAACAATTTAAAGCTATGAATGGAGGTAAACTCGAATCAGAAATTCTAAGAGAAATGCCGTCTAAAGAGAAGTTATTAGAACACAAAGATTATATATTTAAAGAGGTAGTTTGATGAAAAATCGCATGTTTTTATTTGCTTCAGTCTGCCCGCCACTTCAGAAACTGATTGAAGATGAAGGTGGTGTGGTCGTTCATGACACCAAAGAATATTTTGATGTTGTGATCTTTCCACCGGGTGAGGATGTCTCTCCATTTCTCTATGGTCAAAAGAAGATGGAAAAGACCAACAATAATTTCATTAGAGATATGAGAGAAAACGCCCTATATCGACGCTTGCCTGGCTCTGTACCTAAAATAGGTGTGGGTAGAGGAGCTCAATTCCTTAATGTCATGTCTGGTGGCACTCTTTATCAGTACACAACAGGACATCTTTCTAGTCATAAGCTACTAGATTTTATAACCGATAATGAAATGCTTGTGACGTCCTGCCATCGTCAACAAATGGTCTTACCTGATGGTGCGGATATGTTGGCAGGAGCCTGTGAGTCTGACCGTAAAGAGGGACCAGGTTTTGTTATTCATAATGATTTGGCTCTCTCTAAAAACAAAACTCAGTGGCCAGATGTTGAAGTAGGCTATGTCGATTGGACAACTTCACTTCTTTTTCAACCTAGACCAGAGCTTCCATCTAACGATGAGGCTACCAAGAATACCGCTAACTATTTCTTCCAGTTAATAGATGACTGGGTTATTCCTTCAATCAAAAAATTTCCGACGAGGTTATCAGCGTAATGTGTGGATTATTTGGTGTATCAAGCAATTGGCTATCTAAAGCAGAAATAGATAACGCTGCTTTATTAGGTTATCTCTCTTACACAAGAGGTGTAGACTCAACAGGTCTAGCTTTCGTTGGTAAGAAAGGAAAGAAACATAGAGCACAGTATCTGAAAGAGCCTTCTCCTTCGGGTGTGTTTCTTCATGAGCCTGAAACAGAGAGATTCTTAGGATCGGGAACTTCAAATAATATCCTACTAGGTCATACTCGTGCTGCTACAATAGGTAAGGTCAATAAAGAGAATGCTCAACCATTCTGGATCGACCCTATTATTGGCACACACAATGGTCAGGTAGGTGCATTCAATCCCTTAAAGGGTGAAGAAATGTCAGACTCTTACTATTTCTATGAGTGCCTGGCATCTTCCGATCTAAAAGATACATTAGAGTATGCTTACTTAGATGATCTATGCGCGTATGCTTTAGTGTGGTATGACTTTAGAACCTCGACTTTGAATATGTTTAGGAACGATAAGCGTCCTCTATTCAAGATGTCTAGCCACAATGGCACAACTTATTGGGCATCTGAGCGTTGGATGTTAGAAGTCGTAGACCGCAAGTCTCTTGTGGCTTATCAACCGATTCATATGCTTGCAGAAGACACTCTCTACACTCAGAAACTAGGCGAGAAGCACTGGCATAGTGAAAAAATTGCTGTGCCTAAGAAGTATCGTCCAGCAGCGGCAGCTAAAACTTACCCTAACAACCCACCTTGGCAGTATGAGGTAGTAGATACCAGTAAGAACTCTGATCTTCTGCTTTCTAACTTAGAAGAAAAGAGAGCCAGGGCTGAAAAAGAGCAACCAGAGAAAGGAGAAAATAACAAATCTTTGTACTTAGAGCCTGAAGCAGGCACTAAAAATCTATTTGTACTTCCTGACGTCACAAACAAACAAGACGTAGAGTATTATATTAAAGCATATGGAAACAAAATCTATACGTTAGATGAGATGAAGGACATTTTGTTTCGTAATCGGGATGGCTGCATTTATTGTGGCAATCAAATTTCTGACGTAACAGAGAAAGTACATTGGGCATCAGAAGAAGACTATGTTTGTCATGATTGCTATACATCACCAGACTTCAGGCAGATGGAAGCAATTACTTCTTCTAGTACCAAGTATTACGAAAGTAAACTTGCCGTTAAACCGGCAGCGTAAGAGGAGTATTCATCATGAAGCTATTGATTGGAGCTGATCCAGAATTTTTTGTTTATGATCCGTCTATTAACGAATATGTTTCAGCACATAACTTGGTTAAAGGAACCAAAGAAAAGCCATACAAACTAAAAAGGGGTGCAGTTCAAGTCGATGGTACAGCTATCGAGTTTAACATTGCTCCTGCTCCCACGGCTTTCGAGTTCTCTTACAATGTGAACTATGTGCTTGAACAAATTAGGGAAATGGTCCCTGAGAAGTACGACTTCAGGTTTAAACCAACTGTTGTCTTCTCTCCTAAAGCCTGGAAAGATATTCCAAACTTCAACAAACAATTAGGTTGTGACCCTGACTATTCAGGCTTTGATCAGCGACCTATGCCTAAACCTGCCCCTAAACCTAGAGCTCGGACTAGAACAGGTGCAGGCCATCTTCATCTTGGTTGGACCGAGAATAAAAATCCTTTCGACCCAGTACACTATTGGGATTCTAAAGAGCTAGCTAGGGAATTATATTTTGTCTTCCGAGCTGCTTCTAAAATTTTCGATAGTGACACAGAAAGGAGGTACACATACGGAGATTCGGCAGCATTCCGACCAAAGTCATATGGTATGGAATTTCGCTCACCTTCCAATGCTTGGGTGAATTACCCTAAGCTCTGGCCTTTCGTCTTTGATACAGCTAAGAAAGTCTTCGAAGATCTCCTAGAAGGTAAGAGAGCTACGGCTAGCTTCGCTAATGAAGTATTCTATCCGAACCGAAACAATGAAGAGTTAGTAAAAATTTATAATAAGCACGCTTATAATAAAGGTTATCCAATTATTCCTCCTGACTTCGCTGATGACTTCGCACCATTTTCTAAGAAGACAGCATAGTAGGAGTTTGTTATGGGTAAGACATATTTAACTCGTGAAGACATCAGGATGCGTTTGAATAGAACAATAGTCTCTTACCAAGGAGATTATTACACAGTAGATGTAGACGCACCAGTAAATGAGTGGCATCAAATAACTCTTCGTCCATTAGGTGGCGATAATACTAGACGAAATCGTAGTGTTACAGTAAATCACTCAGAAGTAGACGCATCAACTCCTAGGTTAGGTTATTTTAACTTCAATAACTCTGCTTACTACATTTCTAGAGTACCTGAACGCAGACAAAATGAAGGCTTTCGTCCAGAAAGTGCTACAGTTCTACCTAGAATGCCAGTAGGCGGATGGGTGACATCTAATAGTTTTAGGGAAATGTTACACGGAAACTATCCTACTATAGATGAAGCTCTTCAAGAACTGAAAACGAAAGAAACTGACAAACTAGCAATAAACTATGATATAGCTATTGGCTGGTTAGATTCTCGTATGACTCTTGGCATTTTCTTTAAAGAACGTCTGATTGGTCATTATGACGAAAAACAAGATCGGTATTTATTATTCGATTCAAAAGAAAAGTCTTTAATCACAAGATTATTATCTAAAACAGGAGTATTTCATGGAAAAGTTGTTGCTTAAAAATCTCTTGGGCATGAAAAAAGATGTACCCACGAGAGCAATAGGTCTTGAACTAGAAGTTGAAGCTTTAAATGGTTCAAGCTTAAAGTTCTTACCTCAAGTATCTACTGCTTGGTGGTCGACTAAAGGAGAAGGAAGTCTTCGTCATGGATTGGAGTATGTTACTAAAGCTCCTATTCCAATTGATCTACAGAAACCACGAAGAATTCGAGCGCTAACAGATAAATTAGAGGCAGCCAGGGGGCACATAAACGAGACATCTTTCCGAACTTCTACTCATGTTCATGTCAATTGCCTGGATTACACACCAACAGAAATCATGACAGCGGCAACAGCTTATTGGTTGACCGAAAATCTTCTCTTTAAATATTATGGTAAAGATCGGGAAAGCAACAACTTCTGTTTACGTCTCAAAGATGCAGAAGGCTTGATAAAGATTGTCGAGAAAGATGTGGAACAAAAGACACCCTTCGTCTCTCTTGATACTGATCTTATCAGATACGCTGGCCTTAATTTGAACTCTCTCTGGAAATTTGGAACTATTGAATTCAGAGGAATGAGGGGTACTATTGACTTTCAAACTATTGATGAATGGTCAAGAGAAGCTGAGTCTTTAGTTCATACATCTATTGAAACCTTCAAGTCACCTGAAGAAATACTTGACTTTTACTTTTTTCAAGGCACTGATCGTTTAATTGATGCTCTCTATTCACAGTCTTTTAGACTTAGGTTTAAAAAGAACCCCAATCGTGAAGACTTAGTAGATGAGAATGCGTATCGTATCTCTAAGTTTTGTTATTCTACTGATTGGGAAAAGTTTTCTAAAATACCCGAACCAAAGAAACAGAGGAGTGCAACTCAAAGAAGGACACCATTTAATACTACTGCTCAGTTTGATCAAATCTGGGTAAATGATATTCCAGAAGAGATCTTACAACCAGTGAGGAGACAAGCATAATGAACAAAGTATATTTATATCCATACCATCCTAAATCTGAGACTGCTGGTTTAGTTGCAAAAGAATTAGGTATTCGTCGAATAAAGCATAAGAATTCATCAGTAAAAGACAGTAAAGATTTGATTATTGTCAATTGGGGATCAAGTAATCTTCCCTATAATGAAGCAACTATTATTAATATTCCAGAAGGCGTAGCTGTTGCGGCTAACAAACTCTCTTTCTTTAGACTAGCTGATGAGTCTAATGTTCGTATCCCTAGGTTCACCACGGACAAAGAGGTTGCAGCATCCTGGCTTAACCAAGGACGAGAAGTCTGTATAAGGAAGAAGCTAACAGCTAATTCAGGTGTTGGTCTTTCCGTTATATCTAAATTAGATGATTTAGTAGATGCACCATTATATACACAG
>WJJK01000258.1 GCA_014729705.1 Candidatus Altarchaeales archaeon
ACATCGAGTACGCCGTTTAAGGGCAGTACGTGTGTTTCCCTGATTCCCCGGTCGCGGTGGGTGGGGTGTATCGGTTTTTTCACCTCCTTCTCCCGGGCGCCCCCTATGGTGAGTTTAATCGGGTTTTCGATAAAGTAATATCTGTTGGCTTCCCCGTCTATCCTGCTTCTGTTTATTGTGTCCAGGGTTTCCATGCTGACTGAGACGTCGTTGTTGGACACACCCAGATCCAGCATAAACCGGGTTACGGATTCGGGTTTATAGCCCCGCCTACGCAGTGCCCTGAGTGTGGGTAGTTGGGGGTCGTCCCAGCCGGTGTATCTGCCTTCCAGAATGTCTTTATGCATCAGGCTGGTTGAGAATTTCCCCAACCCCTCTATCCTGATTCTCCCCCATAAAATGATTTCAGGCGCCGTCCAGCCTAAGTAGTCGTATAAGTATTTCTGTCTTTTGCCTGAATCCTGCAGGTCTTTCCCACGGATTACGTGGGTTACGCCCTGCAGGTGGTCTTCCACTGCGGATTCGAAGTCCAGCATAGGCCAGACACAGTACTTATCGCCTGCAAGGGGGTGGGGCGTCTTTATTATCCTGAACGCCACCCAATCCCTCAACGCCGGGTCTGGGTTGTTTAAATCCGTTTTGATCCGAAGCACCGCCTGCTTCTCCTCAAACCCGCCTTCAACCATCTTAATCCATTCGGCGTGGTTTTCTTCAGCACCCCTATCTCTGTGGGGGCAGGGTTTGCCTGCGTCTTTGTATCTTTTGAATTCCCCGCCTTCGCACATGCATACGTAGGCGTGATTTGATTTAATGAGTTTCTCCGCGTAGCCGTAGTATAATTCTATCCTCTCAGAGGCTACGACAACCTTATCGGGCTTTGCATCCAACCACTCCATATCCTGGCTTATCCATCCATAGGCTTCAGGCAGTGGTCGTTTTATGGCGGGGTCGGTGTCGTCGAAACGAAGCACCAGTTTCCCCCCATATTTTTTGGCTAAGTAGTTGTTGACCACCACGCCCCTGGCGTGGCCTAGAGTCAGCGGGCCGTTGGGGTTGGGGGCGAAACGCATGACAACGTTGAGGGGATTACCTTCAAGAGAGATGTCTGAGGCCATGGGAAGTAAACATAACACATACTAAATAATATACTATCCGTCTTCCCGGAAGACTTGGGCTCGGTAGACCTCTATATCTGGGTTGTCTTTTATGCAGTCCCCCTTTAATCCTGCCTTACGGCATAAACGGGTTAGGAAGCTTTTTTTGTCCGGGATCTGCTCCCAAACCTGCGGTAGATAAGTGGCTTTATTCCAGCCGCGGCTTAAAACCAATCCATCGCGTTTAGGCACTATTTTACTGTATAGGTCCTGCGCATCATCGTATCTTAGTTGTTCGGGTGCAGTTAAAACCGACACCTCAACCTCTAATTCCCCTAACTCCTTTTGTGTGACCGGCTTAAACCTTCTGTCGTGTAGGGCTGCGTTCAAAGCGTTTTCGATCACACAGTCATAGAGCTTCGTCTGAGGCGTTATGTGGCCGATGCACCCCCTCAGGTTATTGTGTTTATTCAAGGTCACGAAACAACCGCGTTCCACCTTAAGTTTCGGGGGTAACCCCTCCTCCTTCACCTTAGGCCTGCCTTCCCCCTCGTAGTGTTTTTTCAGGGTTTCCCTTGCAAGATCCAGGAGAACTTCTTTTTCCTCCCGCCCTAATCCTGTGTGGTATACTATGCTTGCGTACCCCACCACCCTGTCTTTGGATCCCTGCGTGTCGCCTGAGTTTCGGTAATCAAGCTCCCTTGCCGTCCACCCCTTTTTTCCGGCAATGTACATCAACGTGAGCACAGGTATTTTGCCGCATAACTTTGAGGCAGCCACCCCCTGGGGCTCCCCTGCAATTATTTTTTCTATGCATTCCGAGTCAAAGGCCACAGCCTGATCATAGGCGTGGTAGTGGGATAAGTCGGTTGAGGCGACAACCAACGTCTTATCATCTATTAATGGAAGAATAGCCTCCCCCAGTTTTTCCGGATCAACGTCTCCAGTCACAACAGGTATTAGCTCAAAATCAGGCAGCACACTCTGCAGGAAGGGCAGCTGCACCTCAAGGCTGTGCTCCCTTTTGTGGGCTTTGGGGACGACTTCAAACAAGTCACTTTCAAGCAAAACCGAAGTCTTTTGCGAAACCGGTATAAAACCGAGCGGTGTTTCATAGTGTGAGACGTTTAGGATGCTTGCACCCTTGAATCCATGCTGGTGGCTTGGAGCAAGAACAATGACTTTATCAAAGTCTCGTCCCACAAGCTGTTTATATCCCGCCGCCGCAGTCGGCCCCGAATAAATGTATCCTGCGTGGGGGGAAATCAGGCCCCGTACGGGGGCGGCCTCAAAAACCTCAACCCTCCTTAGGTATGAGTCGATCATATCCTCCAAAGCCCTCCTGTCTTTGGGGTAGAATCTCCCCGAGAAAACAGGTTCCCTGACGTTAGATGTGTGTGGGGGTTCCTCCTTTCCCTGGGCGGGTTTATTCAGCGGAGCGTCTATGAACATAAACGTCAATGCTGCTGCCGCAAACAAAACCAAAAGGATTTTGATTTTCGATTTATCATCCATAATTATCTACCATAATTTAGTGTTTATTTATTAAGGGGTAGTGTCCTATATTTTAGAAGCTTTCAGCTTCGTGAACGTTCACGGAAACCCTAAGCTGTTTTTATTAAGTGTTTACGTATCACTTAAACCGTTTTTATCAAATCACATGGCAAGCATACATACCCCTCACAGGGGGTCTCTGGGAGTGTTGCCCCGCAAGCGGGCGAAAAAACAACGACCTAGATTAAGGACTCTCCCAAACTCAGATGAAGTGAAACCACTCTGTTTCTCAGGCTATAAAGCCGGTATGACCCACGCGATTGCATTAGACGAAACCGACAACAGCCCCACCAAGGGGATGGAAGTCTTCGTACCCCTAACAATAGTTGAGGTGCCGCCGATGCGCATCGTCGGCATCAGGGTATACCGATTAGACTATGACGGCTTGAGAACCCACACCGACGTATGGGTCTCAGACGGGGGGGGCAAGAAACCCTATCATTCTTCGCTGCTTGAGGAGGTGAAGAAGAAGCCCGACGACTTCGAAGACATAAGATTAATCACGCAAACCAACCCTCAACTCTGCGCCACACCCAAAAAGAAGCCGGACGTGATGGAGATGCCCCTCGGCGGATCATTAACCGAGAAAATCGAGTACGCAATAGAAAACCTTGGTTCAGAGATTAAGGTGGCCGACGTATTCAGCGAAAACCAGTACGTGGATGTTACTTCCGTGACTAAGGGCAAAGGCTTCCAGGGTGTTGTGAAACGCTATGGCGTAAGACGCCAGCCCCGCAAATCCTCTAAGGGGCGAAGACACCTTGGTACGGGAGGATCTTGGAAGCCTGCGAGGAAACTTTGGACTGAACCCCTCCCCGGGCAGATGGGATACCACACCCGCACCGAATACAATAAACTGATTATGTCTTTAGGCGGGGAAGGCGCTGACGTGACTCCGAGGGGGGGTTTCCTGCGCTACGGCCCCATAAACTCCGACTACCTTCTTCTTCACGGCAGCATACCCGGCCCGACTAAACGGGTTATACGACTTTCTCCTGCGAAAAGAAACAAGAAACAAGAATCCTATCAAATCAAGCACCTTGACCTTGAAAGTAAACAGGGAGGCAGAAGATGAAGGCGCAGGTCATGAAGTTAACGGGAACCAGGAAAGGCGACATTAAACTGCCTGAAGTATTTAATTCACCTTACCGCCCGGACTTAATACAGCGGGCTTACGTATCTCTTCAAGCTAATAACCGCAGGAAATACGGGACAAACGCCGCAGCCGGTCTTCTCACCTCCGCAGACTACTTCGGCAGCAGGAGGAACAGCTATCGCCAGACCATCAACCGCGGCATGACCCGCTTGCCCCGAGAGAAACCAGGGGGAGGAGGCTTAGGGAAGGTGCGTAAAGTCCCGCAGGCGGTTGGCGGGCGCAGGGCTCACCCACCCACAACGCGTAAGGATCACAGCAAGAAGATAAACAAAAAAGAGTATAAGGCGGCAATTGATTCTGCGATAGCCGCCTGCGCCAACAAAAAAATAGTTTCAAGCCAATATTTAGCGGATAAAACCGAATACCCCTTGGTAGTTGAAGACGGGATACAAAAGATAACTCAAACCAAGAAACTCGCTGAAGTACTTGATAAGCTCGGATTCACCGGCCTGATTGCCTCTAAGAGGCGCCACCGCCTTTTGATTGTGGCAGGCGCGGACGAGGGTTTAGGCAAAGCGTCATCTAATCTGCCTGGAGTTGATTTTGCGACAGTAAACCAGTTGGACATGGATTTACTGGCTCCAGGTAACCGGCCGGGTCGCGTGGTTTTATGGACTGAGCAGGCGGTAAAGAAACTTGGAGGGGATAGTTGACGATGGATGCGGATGAAACCATATTATTCCCCTTGATGGGGGAGAAAGCGACGTTGCTTCGCGAGAAAACCAACAGCCTCACATTCGCAGTTAACCCTAAAGCCACTAAATCGGACATAAAAAACGCGGTTGAATCATTGTTCAACGTTGAGGTGGAGAAAGTCAACACAATGAAGACGCTTAAAGGAAGGAAGAAGGCTCACGTGAAATTAACCGAGAAATACTTCGCAGAAGAAGTAGCCTCACATATGGGTGTCATATAATGGGTAAAAGAATTATTACGCAAAGAAGAGGGCGTGGAAGCCCGAGATACAAGTCCCCCAGCCACAGATACCAGGGGGAGGTTAAGTACCCCAACCTGGATGAGGGCAAGACCGTGACTGGCCAGGTAATCGCTTTCGTAGATGACGCCGGCCGCACCGCACCTCTGGCTGAGGTGTTGCTTGAGGATTTCCGGAAAATAAAGATGATAGCACCCCAAGGCGTTAAGAAGGGGGATTTAATTAAGCTCGGCTCTGGCGGCCGATCCCAAACCGGAGACGTCATGCCTTTAGGCCGGATAACCGAGGGATCCAACGTCTTCAACATCGAGGCAAGACCCCGTGACGGCGGTAAACTTGTTCGAGCATCAGGCTCTCAAGCCTATGTGGTGGGGCATGAACGCTCAACCAACCGAACCCAGATTAAGCTTCCCAGCAAGAAAATGGTTTTCATTGACTCAAATTCCCTGGCGACAGTCGGTAAAGCAGCCGGTTCAGGGCGCCGGGACAAGCCTATGGTGCGGGCTGGACAGGGTTTCCACAGAAGGAAGGCCCGCGGAAAAATGTATCCCAAGGTAAAGGGCCGCGCGATGAACGCAGTAGACCACCCCCACGGCGGCGGAAGACACCCGCATGTGGGTCGTCCGACCACTATTAAACGCGGGACATCTCCCGGCAGGAAGGTGGGTCACATTGCGGCTAAGAGAACGGGGTTGAAGAAACGCTAAAATGGCTAAAAAGAAGTTCAATTATCAAGGCAAAACCGTTGAGGAGCTTAAGGCTTTATCCAGGAAGGAGTACATGGATTTACTGCCTTCAAGGATCAGAAGAAGCCTTAGGAGGGGTTTATCTGATCAGCAGAAGAATCTTTTGGCTAACATCAAGAAGGCGCAGGAGAGCGGGTCGGATAAACCAGTGCGCACCCACGTACGCGATATGCCGATTCTGCCGGAGATGATAGGTGCCAAGGTGTCGATTTACAGCGGGAAAGAATTCTCCCCCCCCATAGAGATTAAACCCGAGATGCTCGGATGCTATTTAGGGGAGTTCATGTTAACCCGCAAACCCATTAAACACAGTAGCCCGGGTGTGGGGGCAACCCGATCGTCTTTGTTTGTGCCGGTTAGATAAAAAAAATGAAGATAAACTACTCGAAAAAGGAGGTCGACGGATCAACCAGTGTTTCAGCGCAAGGCAGGGACATGAACATATCCTTTAAGGATGCCGTCGTCTTATCCGATTTCCTACGGGGCAAAACACTTTCATCAGCCCTCAAACAACTTGATGCGGTGGTTGAAAAGAAGCTCCCCGTACCCTACAGGCGATTTAACACGGGCATAGGACATAGGAAGGGCGGACAAGCCAAGGTAGGCAAGTATCCTGTGAAGGCCGCTCAACACTTCAAAGACGTATTACGGAACCTTGAGGGTAATGCGGAATACAAGGGCCTTGAGGCAGAGGATCTTAAGATAATACACATTCAGGCCTTGAAGGGTCGCGCGATACTTAAAAGAAAACCTAAAGGCCGTTGGAAGCCTTGGAGTACGCAGTACGTGAACATACAGGTTATAGCCCAGGAGCAGACTTAAAATAAAATGGCGATGGAGAAACATTTCATTCAGGAGGGAGTAATCCGCTCGGAGATAGAGAACTACTTGAAGGAGGAGGTCAGCAGGGCGGGATACTCTGGAATCAACATCCAGAAGACGCCTCTGGCCACCCGCATAATACTTTACGTTGAAAACCCGCCTCTTGTCATAGGCAAGAAAGGGCGTAGGATCAAGGGTTTAACCGAGCACCTGAAAAACCTATACAACGTTGAGAATCCGGTGGTGGATGTGCAGAAAATCGAGAAACCCACCCTCGACCCCAACATCATAGCAAGACGCATCGCCCTCGCCCTTGAGAGGGGCATGCATCGAAGACGAGTAGCCTATAAGGCTTTGAGGGCTGTGATGGAATCACGCGCCCGCGGGGTAGAAATAGTTTTATCCGGGAAAATCGTCGGTAAAGGCGGCAGAAGCCGTGTTGAAAAATACAGTGAAGGCTACATGAAGAAGGCGGGCGACAGCTTGAAGCTGGTTCAGATGGGTTCGACTCAAGCCTACCTTAAGGCGGGGGTAATCGGGGTGACGGTGAAAATAGTTTTACCTGAAACCAAGTTCCCGGACCAGATATCGGTTATAGAAGCCTCGAAACCTCAGGAGCCTGAACCGGAGGACGTCAAGCCCGAAAAGAAGAGCAAAAAGAAGACGGCAAAGAAAACCAAAAAGAAATCTGAAACGAAAAAGAAAGCCGAGGCCGAAGAGAAGGATGAGTCGGCCTCCGAAAAACCCCTGCAGGAGAC
>WJJK01000259.1 GCA_014729705.1 Candidatus Altarchaeales archaeon
ATAATATCTCAGCACATCAAGAGATCCCACTTGTGATGGAGCCATAATGATAACACCGATACAGCTCAAGGAAATTATCACGAAGAACGCGTATGGTTACAAGGCGCTTTTCTCGAGTGATACATTTTTTAAGAGGATACCGGGTGAGGAACGGGACCTGAATGTATTCATCCCGATACGTAACAGGAAGCCGTTCATACGCCCGTGTGTGGAGTACATGTTGCGGGCGGCGCATAAGGGTCCTTATAAGGTTAAGATCACGCTCATCGAGAATGATGAGAAGCCTAGACATGCGGAGCAGGCGGGGGGTCTCGGTGTAGACTATATCTTCGTCCCGACGGATTTGTCGATGTCTAATGGCCTTTTCGCGAAATCATTATGTTACAATGTTGGGTTTATACATGCTCCACGCACTGAGTGGAATGTTTTTCATGACATAGATATCCTTGTAGATGAGGATTACTTCCAGAAGCTGGGTGTGTACATATCCCGTAATCCAGCATGGTTGCAGCCGTACGCTAAACGTAGAGTACGTAGGGTTACGGCACGGATGACGCTGAAGATTATAGAAGCTCCAAGTAAGCGGTTGGCGCTTGCACGTGAGGAGAACTCCATAGAGTCGAAGCCGGGAAGTCCTGGGGGGTCTATTCTTGTAAAGAGTACAGATTTTTTGAAAGTGGGGGGATACGATCCGGAGCTTTTCTTTGGGTACAGTCCTGAGGATTCTTTCTTCTGGAGCAAACTTGAGCTTGTGAATAAGAAGATCAATGGCACCATGAGTGGCTGCTTCTGTGGGGCTGGGACATATGCGGATGACCCGCCCATCGAGGTGTACCACCTTGACCACCCACTTGCTTCCGGGAACAACCCGCACTATGGATTCATGTGCGACGTACAGGATTCGTACTGGAAGTACAACAACGGCGACAGGATGGATATTATATCGCTAAAGAAAGACATCTTGGGAAGCGCATTTTAGGTGCCGGAGGAAGCATGCATAAGGTTCATATAAGAGACCTTAATTTTTTCAGTGAGAAATATCCTGATCGTCCTAATAGCTATTTTAAGTGGGTATGGGACAGGCAGCCCCAGGATAATGATATCACAGTGTTCACGGACAAGTTTTTGCATGAAGCGAAGAGCAATAAGAGTCGTATCAAGGTTGCTTGGATTTTAGAGCCGCCTGTGATTGACCCAAAGGTTTATGCTTTAATCAAATCAGAGTATCAGCACTTCGATATGATCTTCACTTATTGTGAAAACCTTTTGCCAATATCTAAGAAATTTCGATATTTACCCTACGGGACTACCTGGGTCCATGAAGGTCAGAGGGGTATACCTAAGGCTAAGTCTTCTTTGATAAATACTATAGTATCTCAGAAAAGGATTGTAGAAGGGCACAAGCTCCGCCATGCGATTGTCGATCGATACGGGGATCGTATGGTTGTTCTAGGGCACGGGTATAGGCCTATACCTAATAAGTTTGTGGGGCTTGCAGATTTCATGTACTCGATTACAGTTGAGAACTGTCGCGTTAATTCGTACTTCTCTGAGAAGCTCTTGGATTGTTTTCTTACTGGTACGGTACCGATCTACTGGGGTTTTCCTAAGGTGAGTGCTTTGTTTGACCCCGAGGGTGTCATTACATTTACAAGTATTGATGAGATAGAAGGGATACTTAAGGGTCTATCGAAGGAAGATTACAGTCGACGTAGTAACGCTATACATAAGAACTACCAGACAGCGCTTGAGTATATCGACCTAGAAAAATGGCTGTGGAGAAATGGTCTGAGGAGTTTCTGTGAATAAAGAACAAAAGAAGAGACAGATAGATGCTTGGAATGCTGCAAACGGAGACAAAAAACTTCGAATGGACTACGCGTTATCTTCTGAAAGTGTAGTCTTAGATGTGGGAGCTTTTAGGGGAGACTGGACCCAACAAATCGTGGATCGATATGATTGCTGGGTATATGCTTTTGAGCCTATACATGAGTTTTTTGATAATGTAGTCTCTCGTTTTTCTAAAAATAAAAAGGTAAAAGTATTTAATTTGGCTCTTCTTGATAAGACAGGATTTTCAGTTATATATAGAAGCGGCAAGTCTGGGGATGGGTCTTCTCTTTTTAGAGAAGGAGAAGAAGAGCATATAAAAATTAAGGATATAGAAGAAATTTTTATAGAACAAAATATAAACTACATAGATTTAATGAAATTAAATGTTGAGGGTGCAGAATATTCTATATTAGATAGATTAATACAAACGAATAGAGTAAAAAATATAGGCAATATACAAGTCCAATTTCATGATTTTATAAAAGAGGATATACTTAAAAGAGAAAAATTAAGAGAGATTCTAAAAAAGTCACATACTGAAACGTACTGCTTCCCGTTTGTCTGGGAGAATTGGAAATTAATATAGAGAAGCATCATAATTTTTTCAGTATAAATTGAATCTATAAGATAAGGACTAAAATGAAGCACCCAATAATAGATAAGTGGATAAAAAACGGTAGGAGGATTCCAGCGCCCGGAGAGTATAAAATTCAAGAGATACTAGAGTATGCACAAAAATACCATATAAGTACTTTCATAGAGACTGGGACACATATCGGGTCAACTCTTAATGGGGTGCGTGGACATTTTCAGCGAGCATATAGCATTGAGCTCAACGCGAAACTTTATGAGCATAACATAAAAAGGTTTGATAAATACAATAATATTTATATATTTCACGGTGAGAGTGAAAAAGTACTCCCTAATATTTTGTCAAAGATAAATGAACCGTGTCTTTTTTGGTTGGATGCCCATTATTCTGGGGGTAATACCTGTCGTGGGGCAACAGATTCAGCGCTTCACGCAGAACTCCCAATTATTTTAGAACATCAGATTAAGAATCACGTTATTTTGATTGATGATACATATCATATGGTAGACCAAAACGGGTATATTAGTGTAGAGACTGCCACTAATATGGTGAAACAGAGTCTGCCTGAGTATAATACCAAAGTAGACGGTTACATCTTTCGTGCAACGCCTCCTTTGGAGGAAAAATGAGTAATATAGATTTAGATAGACCTTTTTCATATTTATTACTTAGTTATCCTCGAAGCGGGAGTAATTGGCTAAGGTATTGTATTGAAGCCTTAACGAAACTTCCAACAG
>WJJK01000023.1 GCA_014729705.1 Candidatus Altarchaeales archaeon
CCTCTAGATTCGCTATATCTTCAGCCAGAAGAACCTGTACAAGAGCCTTCCTGTCTGAAACCGAAGGCCTAGCCCGGACATCTGGGTCATGGGCAAGCAGATCACTTGTCTTCATCTGGACGACAATTTCGTCCCTGTTAATTGCGCTCTTGACCTCCCACATATGCTTCGAAACCCAAGTAAAGATCTTCTGGAATTTCGAGAGCATGTTGCGAGCCTGAGCCACCTTTTCATTAAGTCTCCGAGGACCGAACTCAATGGGGTTCTCGTCTAATTCAATAGAGGAAGTTTCCAGATCCTCATAGATAGATCGAACTAGATCCGGATCTATAAAAATCTGACCTTTTTCAACCTTCAGCTCTTCGTCCATCTCCCTCTACCTTCAACTCGTTGACAAGAAGAGAAGAATACCTCGTTTTAATCGACCGAAAGGCATCTTTACAGTATTGGTGACCAATCAGCCCCGAGGCTAAGGCATGCTCGTGAGCCGCGATATCAGTCTGCATCGCCAGGAGGTATGCTGCTGCTCTCGACTCCTTAACAGAAAGGGGCTTCCCTTCACCAAAGGGTAAGCCCCCTTCACCACTCATACCCGGATCCGGGGATAAACTATCTGTCTGAAACGCTACAAAAACCTCCCCCTCTTTTGTCTTCACCGATCTTCCGCAAACGATCCCGTTCACTTTTAAAGTTTTTGTTAACTTCCTAAGGAGTGCATCAATCTCCATGTTCTCCTCCAACCAACTGTTGCAGCCTCAAAGATAGAAAAGTATTCCTCTGATCCTCTCGATTATTTTGGATAGCTCTCCACAGGCATTCTTCCTGCCCCACAAGGATGACTTTTTTCTTTGCTCTTGTGATCGCTGTATAAAAAAGGTTCCTCTGTAACTGCCACCCAAAACTCCTCAGAACTGGGATGATAACTGTATCAACTTCTAATCCTTGATACTTATGGACTGTACAGGCATAAGCCAGCCTTAAATAACGGGCCACCTCACGAAACTTCATTGTCAGATATCTGGGAGAGGGGCTTCCGAAAAGTTTTATCTTGGCCTCTCTGTTTTTCCGATCGATGATGGAGATCTTCCCGATGTCCCCATTATAGATATCCAAGTCGTAGTTATTCTCCACGACCATAATACGATCACCCTCCCTAACAACATCGAAACCAATCTTTGCTTCGTACCGGTTATCCCGACCTGGGTTAATCACTTCTCTGAGCACTGAGTTCAGGTTGGTCACCCCGGCTTCCCCCCGGTGTCTGGGGGATAAAACCTGAAAAGATCCAATCTCTTTTCCGCTCTTTTTATTCTCTTGAACCTTTTGGAATAACTTCTCCGCAATACGGACAATTATTTTAGAAGCCTTTTCCTCAGAAGAAGCGGGCAACATCAAAAAGTCCCTCTTCCGATCCCCTACTTCCGGCATCTCTCCTCGATGTATTTGATGAGCTGCCTCTATGATATCATTTGTCTCATCCTGTCGGAAAATCTGTACAAGGGAGGTAACTGGAAACACCCCTGATGAGATTAGGTTTCGAAGTACATCCCCAGGACCAACAGAGGGAAGCTGAGCTGAATCTCCCACAAAAACAAGGCGAGCATCTGATCTTGTACAGTCGAGAATCCTAAATAAAAGATGCTGGTCAATCATGCTGGCTTCGTCACAAACAACCACCCTTGCGGGATGATCTGCACCAGACCCGTACTCCCATTCCCTCCAAATTCCTCGCTCCGATTTCTTCGAAGCCTTTTTCAGGACTCCTATATATCGGGACTCATCAGTCTCTTCGTCTTCATCATCGGGTTCTTTTTTGGCTCCAAAAGCCCGATGAACCGTATATGCAGGATGACCTGTCAAAGCGGTCATCCTTTTTGCCGCAATCGCAGTTGGGGCAATAAGAAGTATGGAGATCCCCATCTCCATCAAAAGGAAAACGAGGACCGAAAGGGAAGTTGTTTTACCGGTCCCTGGAAGTCCCGTAATAATAGAAACAGGTTCGATCAATCCCCCTAAAACCCCTTCTAATTGCTCTGGTGATAGATCAAATCGGAGCCTATGCCCTTCTGCTACGGCCGCCAAAAGACAGATTTCTCTCAAATTTGCGCCCGCCTCGAAAGCTTCGGTCACTTCATCACTGATGCCACCCACCCTCTGTAGGTAATCCGAGTCCCCTTCAAGGGAGGCTTCCTTTACTCGCTTTGCAAGCTTCTTCGCACATTCGGTTTCAAGAAAATATCTCTGCTTCTCATAGATAGCTTTAACTCCGGGTCTTGTCTCGGAGTCTATATGTATCTCATCTTCTTCTCGGAGATCCTTTAGAGCTTTGGCAACATCTTCTTTCGGTCGATCCCCAATTAATTTTGTAATTTCCTTGAAAAGATCTCCGGTCGTCATAAAAAGGTGGCCCGAATGGGAAGAGGATAGGATACACTGCCTGACAGCCCCTCGAGTCCTTTCATAACTACTCAGACTTACCTTTAAATGATGAGCAATCTCATCCTGCATTGAAAAACGGATTCCTGGAATTTTCCCAAGAATCCAAGGATCTTTTTTCAAAAGGTTTTCAATCTCATAACCGAATACGGCCACAATCTCTCGAACCTTGCTTTTCGGTAGACCCGCGGAGGCCAAAAAAGCCAGAGAAGAAAACCCTTTCTGAAAATTGTCCCACAAATGATAAACCCGAAGAGCTTCTTCTTCCTGAATCCCTAAATATTCGGAAAGCTCTTGTGGACGACCCATTAAATCTGGGAGAGGTTTCTCCCATCCCGGTTCGGGCCTCTTTGATAAACGAACCCCAACATGCCTCAGAAGACCCGCGCAAGCTTTAGGTTCCCTGAGAGCCTCAACAGAGGGAGCCTTTTTAACTACCAGCTGCAACCCAAACTTTTTATGCTTTTTCCAATCAGCCTCAAAAGCTATCCAATCCCCCACATTCAAGATAATACCTGGGAAATAACCTTTTACAGCAACCCAATCATCAGGAACAAGATCATCCCCCCACAGGGGGCTATAAGGACTCATTAACAAATTCTCATTATCCAACAAAGCCTGGACAATGAAGAAGTCC
>WJJK01000260.1 GCA_014729705.1 Candidatus Altarchaeales archaeon
AGGGAGGAAATCCTTCCCCTAAATCGGTTTAAGTTTATTGTTCGTGGCAGGTGCCCGCCATCTTCTCTACTCCGGTAAACTTTTTGTCATCAACACTGTGTTCCTTGTTGTCGTATTGGTAGCTTATTTCAAAGGAGTAGCTTCCACCCTGCGAACAGTTGATTACCGTAGTCATCAACTTGTATGTGTCGCCTGGGATTAAGGTCCTGTCAACTGAGATGGTGGCAGTTGAGTCAGTGTCAATCCAGTCAATGTGAATCTGATATTCCTTGTTGTTTTGCAGAATCAATGTGGAGTTTGTGTCTTCAGTGTGTATCTCCCAGTCCATGATTCCTATGTCTGCTGATCTCCAATAAACAGCTCCCTTCTTCTTGTATGTTGTGGCTGTTCCGATTTTAATGAATCCGACTAGAACGCCAACAGCGACGACTGCAATAACTATTGCAATAGCTAAGACCACGAGATACTCAACAGACGCTTGTCCCTTCCGATTTATTCTTTTTGCTTTCAATGGTTTCACCTTGTCTCACCCCCCTAAGAGTGTTTTACACACAGCAAGATACTTACTGTGTGTGACTATGAATATTATTTGTTGGTTTCTATATATAAATACTTAGGGTTCACACCCTTTCTGAGGGGTAATAAAATTAGCTTGTTCCTTTATAAATACCCTTAATACAGTAGTAACGTTGGGTTGTTATCATTGATCTACGTCCCAGAATAGTTTTTCCTCAGGGGACACTGATATGCCTTTTTTGTCGAATACGAAGGGAGCTATTTTTTTGCTGTGAGAGGACCCCCTCATCTTAAGGACTTCAAGCGCGTTTTGCCTGGAGTTTTTTATCTGGATGTTGTACATCACCAGCACACAATCCACCACGAATTCCTCGAACCCGCTTTCAGTGAAGAAGTCGCCCCGCTTCTCAACCTCGGAGGTTAAAATCGCTGTGCACTTGTTTTTCTTAAGCCATTCACAGAATTTCAGCAGACTCATCTTGCGTTCAAACATGTTTTCAACGATTATGTTGAAGGTTGATATGGGGTCTATGACCAGGCGGGTGGCCTGCGTGTCTTTTATCACGTCCCTTATTTCACCGTAATCCTCCCTTATGACTTGAAGCAGGGCTTGGGGGTCTAGACGCAAGACAGACAGGGAACCTGCGGATTCAAGCTCTTTAATACCCCACTCAAAGGAGGCCATGTCTCTTTTTAGGGTTTCAGGGGATTCAGTGAAGCTTACGAAGACTCCGTGTTCCCCGAACTCCCTCACCCCATTGACTAGGTACTGCATCGACAGGGTTGTTTTCCCGCAGCCGCAGCCCCCTGAAACCAGTATGGAAGACGCCTTCAGAAATCCGCCGTCAAGCATCTCATCTAAGCCGGGTATGCCTGTTTGAGTTCGTATTTGTTCCTGCGGGGGCATGATCGTTTTTCACCTAGGAATATATTTTCTCAAGAACCTTTATCTCCTTGTCTATCAGAATCCTTTGATCCAAGTAGGTTTGGTGCTGCTGTTTTAGTTGTTTCTGCTCATCCAGCAGGGTTATAAGCTTTATGTTGGTTTTCTCAAGGGCCTCGTGTTTCCCCTCATACTGGCGGTTGAGTTTATCTATGGTTTGACCTACCTGCTGGACCTGCGAGAGTATGGAGGTCATCTGATCGCGTAGACGGGTTTGCTTCTCTGCGACCTTGTTTTTCTGTTGTTTTATCTCGGTCTTCAAGGCGTTTATCTGCCTGATCCTGTCCTCAAGACGCTTCTTCTCGTCTTCGAGGTTTTTGATTTTGGATTCAATGAAGGGAACCTGAAGTTTACAGTCATGCAAACCCTCAGAGAGCGTGTTTCTCATAGACAGGTTGTCTGCTATCTCCTGTTCAAGTTGTTCGATGTTTAAATGAATCTTTGTTGTCTCCTCATCCACTGAATTAATCTCATCCCGTATTGCGCGTTTCTCCGACAAAAGTTTATCCAGTTGCGAGGCGTAGCGGGAGTGCTCATCGTTTAACAAGCCTATGCGGGCTTGAAGCCTCTTTTTCAACCCCGTTAAATCGTCCATCTTTATCTTAATGGGGGCTATAATCTGTTTTACCTCGTTTTCCCCCGCCCACTCCACCTGCTGCTTCTTTTTCACAAGAGACTGCTCCTCAATTAGGGATTGCTTCATTGCGCGTTTTTTCTTAAGGTTTTCCTGAAGCTGCTTAATGCGCTCTGCCTCATGCTTCACCTCCTTGTTTATGGAGGTTATCCTGCGTTTGATGTTGGCGCGCTCGCGGGTGGCGTCGTCAAGCTGGTTTTCAAGCTTCTCCCTGCGGTTTCTAAGGTTTTCAAGCTCAAGTTGAGCCTTCTTCTTCTCCTCCCCAAAGGGGTCTTCGTCTGTTTTTATCTCGTGCTCGATTTTAAGAAGCTGTTTCTCCCGGTCATCTAATATGGATTTTTGTTTCCGAAGCTTAAGCTTAACCTCCTCCTTAGTGTCTCTTATGTTTTTCTCCTGCTGCTCCAGTTGATTTATTTGATCGGTTTTCTCGGATAAGGCGGATTCCACCTCCTCCTTGGATTTCTTAAGGGATTCAGGTAAATCGATTTTAAGCTCATCAGGGCTTCCGCCAATCCCCAAAAGCTCGCGTTCAAGCAGGGTCTTCTCCTCCATAATACCGTCTATTTCATGGCTTATCTGGATTTTCTTCTCCTGAAGCGGTTTAAGTTCCTCCCTGATTTTCTCAAGTTTTTTTAGTGTATCCTCGTGGTTGGCTTGAAGATCATCTAGGCTGCGGGTTAAATCGTCTATGTCTTTCTTAAGCTTGCTGCTTTCAACTTCAAGGTCGTCTGAGCGAGTGTATCTGCCGTAGACTATCCTCGCCCTCTCCTCCTCCTTCTCCACCTGCTTAAGCTCCCAATCCAGGTGTTCCACACGCTCCTTCATGAATTTAAGGCCTGACGTCAGACTTTTCTGGGTTCGAAGAAGGTCTACGCGGGCGTTTTTCCGGTCTGAAATCTCCCGGATTATTGCCGTGATCTCCGAGTCGGTTTGAGATAAATCATTGTTTAGTTGATCCAGTTCATGGAATATGCCGTATTCGTTTTCAGCCTCGTTTTTCTCCACCAAAACCGTCTGAAGCAGGGTGTTGAGTTTCTTCTCCTCATAGAAATAGGATTTCTCCGATCCAAGCAGGGTCGTCTTCTTCTGAGCGAGCTCGGATAACCTCCTCCTATAACCCTCGATGTCTTGACGCATTTGAGCGGTCTTGGTTTCGATGTCCGCTATTTTTTTGGGGTTCTTTCTGATCTGGTTGGTGAATCTTTGTTTCTCGCCCCAAAGACCCTCAAGTTTCTCTTTAAGCCGATCTAAATCCTCCCTGGCTTGCTGTGAACGGATTTCAACCCCCGAAAGTGATTCATCCAGGGTCTTCTGATCGGATTCAAGCTCTGATAAACTGTCGGTTATCTGCTCCTGCTTCAAAAGAACAGGGGCGTTTGTAGAGGATATCCTGGTTTTCTTATCCACAATCGAGTCTAACTCGGCTTGCTTTTTTTTCTTGGCTGAAGTAAGTTTACTTATCTTGGAGTTGAGGGAATCCAGTTTCTTCTCGGTTTCGTTGATTTTCTTGTCTATATCCCGGTACTCCGCCCTAAGGGATTTAAGGTTCCCCTTATCTTTCACGCGGTCTGCGGTTGATTTGATTAAGTCCTGGATTCCCTGGATCTTGTTTTCCTCTAACTCGCCTTCAACTTCATAGTCACCCTCGGTTGCATGCTCTCCCCCAAGCTCGGGCTCGGAGTTGTCGGATTCCACCAACTGCTTCAGCCTCTTCAAAACCGATCCTATGTCTCCATCCAAATAAGGCTCCATCTTAGTTATTTGCGGTTCTGCGCCTCTCTTTGAATTTTCTCAAGCTGTTTCTCCATGGCCTTGCGTCTTGCCGACACCTCCCTTAGTCGGTGCTCCACTTCGCTTCGGCGTTTGGATAGTTGCTCAAGGTTTGTATTAAGTGATTCTCTTCGCTGACTTATATAGTTGAGGTCAAGGCGCCTGGACTCCAGCGCCTCCCTCACACTCTCCCATTCGCGTTCAAGTTTTTCTATCTCGTTTTTAGTCTCATGCTCGCGCACATCCATTGATTCAAGCGTCGTTTGAAGTTTCTCCACCGCCTGCTTTTTAGTCTCCACAAGCTTTTTAAGGTAGGGGGAGACGTCTATAGCGTCTTTGCTGGATTTATCTGTGGTGATGGTTCTTATCCTCTCCTCAATTCGTCGTTTGCGGTCAAGGATCTGCTCGATTTTTTGTTTAGTGTTGTTCAATTCCTCGATAGTCTGTTTGTAGTTGCCCTTGAGGTCGATTTTTTTGCCCTGAATCTCATCCAAACGATTTCTTTTGGAGTCAAGAGCCCGCTCAACCGCGCGAAGACGTGCCTCAAGCTCCTTAAGCTCTCTTGAGCTGTCATCGCGTTTAGATTCCATGCGGCTTAGCTCCTGCTTTGAAACCTCCTCAGCCCTAGAATGGTCTTTAAGTTTGTTTTGAAGCTCGGATTGTTTCTGCACTAAACCCCCGATGTCTTTTCTAAGCTCCTCGGGGAAGCCGGATATGCCTGCCACAATAATTTGTTTGTCTATCTGCTGGCTTATTGTTCCCGTCATCGTGGTGGAAGCCACGTCCTTGGGTTTAACCTCCTGCTCCTGATCCCTGAAGGAAGGTAAACCGCCTCCGCCGCCTTCACCCTCGCCTTCACCCTCTTTTATAGGCTTCTTGGCCTCGCCCTCGCCTTTACCGCCTCCGCCGGCGTCGCCTGCCCCC
>WJJK01000261.1 GCA_014729705.1 Candidatus Altarchaeales archaeon
CATGATAATCATCAGGGGATTCCTTTGAGTTCAAGTCCTTATTCAAAAGAATGAAGGACACATTGTACCTCTCAATTATCTCTCTCCTCTCATGCTCAGTGCACTTATTGCTGAAAAAATAGTCTACATCAAAATTTCTTTCTTTCATATCAGACATAAAATATCGTGAGGGCCTAGAATATCCAACTGTCTTACCACTATATAGTGGAATAAACCAGGAGATGTTTCTATCAGATAGAACGATATCATAGTCTCCTACATGGGATTCAAGAAATTGTAGTTCATGTAAATCAAAATCTGGCTTGTAAAAAATCAAGATTGTGGAAAGTTGGAGGACAAAACCCAGTATAAACGATATTAGAACAAAAAGTAGGATCAAATCATTAGTATTCTGAGAGAAATACCTGATTGTTTCTCCATCAAATTCCTTGAGGATTATACGTGATTTTTTTGCCCATAGATACGGATTCAATAAATCATTTTCAACGAAAAAGTGGGTGCATGCCAGCATTAAATAAAAAACCCAGAAAAACATGAATCTCTCCCAGTAGGGGATATAGATTACCCCAAATTGAGGCAGTAAATAAGGTATGAAAAAAATCAAAAAACCTGAGAAAAACCAGACGTGTTTTTTCGCAAGAAATAGTTTGATTGAATTATAAAATCCTAAAACAACCCCAAAACCCAGTAACAACATATTTTGTGGGAAAACAAAGGGTTGGATGAACAAAAAAACCTGATCAATCAAAATCGTTCTACCACCTAACTCAACGGTCTTCAAGGAGGATTGGCTTTCAAGCAATCCTGATATTAGGAAATCTTTCAAGGAATAATACGGCCATAAAAAAGAAAATAAAACACCAAAAATCATGGCTGTTATGATAAATGCCTTTTTCTTGTGATTTGCCTTAATCACTAAAGCGAGAAAAACAGTTGAGGTAAAGAAAAATAGAAAAGTCAACATGTGAGTTAAAAATATTATCGACGTAGTCAAAAATAAAGCGAGTAGATATGTATTTTTCTCTTGTTTAAGGTATGACAAGGCGAAATAAAAACTCCATATACATAAACCAAAAACGAAAAAGGAGGGGTATCCTGCATTAAGAATCAATGCATTTATATGCCAATCATTTGGGTATGAATACGCTGAATACCAAAAAAAAAGCAGCACAAGAAGGGTGTATACAGGAGATCTAGTGTCTTTGAAATATTTTTTTGAAAAAAAATAGATTCCTGTGAAAAATAAAATTAAGTTACTAGCAGACATGATCCAGTATGCGTTTATGACGTCAACCTCAGTAAACCACATAAACAAACCCCCAGCAAGGGCATATGGGGTGTATCTGATGGTCTGTGATTCGGTGATGAAGAAGGGGTGTTTAGGGTTTAAGGGGTTTCTCGACAACTCCTTGATGTCAGCCATATGCTCCCCAAAATCATTCCAATACTGAAAAGGGAAGTGACCGCCGAACCATATGAAGAGACATAGAAGTAGTATGGATACCGAAATTAGTAGGTAGGCTAGATCATAGGGGTTTATTTTATCCCGTATCTGAGGCATAAGGTATTTATTCTATTTTGTATCTTAATAGGGCTGCTTTTCCTTTGAATGTGTTTAGTAGTTGGTAGCCTTCCTCGGTTTCGTCGGACATTATTTGCACTTCTCCGCCTTGGTTTCGGGTATCTTCGTATAGTTGGTCTATTTCTTCTTCCCCTAGTTTAGCGCTTAAAAGGAGGGTGTCTACTGCGCCTAGTTCTATGGCTTTTTTCACTTGAGGTCCGTAGGCTGTTTTTCCCTCCCCCACCAGTTCCTTCATGAATTGTTGCATCAGGTTTTTGTGGCGTATTGCTTCGACTTCGGATAGGTCTTCTTGGGCTGCGTCTATCAGTTCCCTGATGCCCGATTCATCGGTGTAGGTGGTGTCTTTGACTGCGAGGATTTTTTTCTTAAGCTCGTGGTGTAGGTATCCTCCGTTTAGGAAGTCTTCTTTGGTTGCAGCGGGTCCGCCCACTACGATGCCCCTTAAATCAGATATTTGGGGTAGAAATATTTCTTGGGCGTATTCTGCCACTCTTTTTTTGAAGTTATGGCTTTGCTCTCGAACCAGACGCTCGAAACGCTGGGCGGATTGCCCGCCTGCTCGGTGTTTCCCGCTGTATCCTGAGGCGGTGGACTTGTGGATGGTGTATGTATCCCCCTTCAAGGTGGCGAGGGTAGCGTTTTTGTTGTCTAGGGTGATTAGGCCGTAGACGTCTTTGGGGGTTACTTGCTCCTCAAGGGGTTCTGTGACAAACTGTTTGTCGCAGCGGTAAATTTTAACAGATAAGGGGTTGGGTGGCTCCACCGCCCAAATCCGCATATCCTGAATCCCTTCCCTATCGGATACGTTGCCGCAGAAAAGCGCAAGACCGTTTGGGGGCGTCTGTTTATAGAGTTTAAGGTGTTGGATGCATTTCTCCAGCGCATCCACCACGTTTTTCCGTGTGCTCTTGGATTTAATGTTGGTGGCGGTACCCTGCTCCTCTGAAAGCTGGGTTAACACGTTGTTTAAGTCATAGCCTGAGGGGACATACACTGAAACCAACTCGGTATGACGGCCGGTCTGGTTTTTCAGGTTCTTAACCAAACGCTTCAACTTGAATTCCGTGTGAGAATCAATCATGGTTTCTATAGGGATTAGGGGCAGTTAAAGATTAAAGATTTTCATGTTTTCAACGTTTATTTCCATGCTCATATTTGTTAAATATAAGATGGTTGTTTCCAACAGAAAAGCTTACTACGTACTCACATTAATCTTTTTTATAGCCCTCATCGCCAGGATGGGGAGTCTTTACACCGGCACCCATGAGGATGAGGGAGAAAATTTTTTGGCGGTTACTCGAATTCTTGACGGTCAGAAAGTATACAGGGAAGTGGGTTTGAACCGCCCACTGTTCATGGTTTGGTTGATGAAACCAGTAATAGATTCCTTTGGAGAAGGCCTGACTTCACTTTTTATTCTGAGAATGGTTTCTTGCCTGGCCACTGCATCCATCTGTTTCCCAGTGTTCGGTTTAGGCAAGATCTTTTCAAATAGGGAGATAGGTCTTTGGGCTGCTTTACTCTACGCCTTAGAACCATTCTCAGTCCACTTTAACACCTTCATCCACCCATCTAATTTCTACGTAGTATTCGCTACCTGGGCAGTATACCTATTCAACAGGGGGCTATACAAAAAATCAACTCCTACAGGCATCATAAGCGGCTTGTGCGCAGGTCTAGCAATCATAGTTAAACATTCAGGGCTGGTTATTCTAGCGTATTTCCTGACTTTCTTTGTTTTCTATAAAAAATTCGGGAAACACAAAAATGAAAATTTTTCTGTATTTATGATGGGTGTTTTGATTTCTTGTATCTTGC
>WJJK01000262.1 GCA_014729705.1 Candidatus Altarchaeales archaeon
AAACCCCTCACCTGCCTGCTGTTTCATGTTTAAATCCGCTTCTTTTAAGGCTGCCATCCAATTTGTATATTTAAATTTTAAAGCAGACGAATAAAAAACACAAACCTAAGGTAAAATGAAGGGTTCAGAGGCTATAATAAAGTGTTTGATGAAGGAGAAAGTCAAACACATGTTCGGCATACTAGGCGGCTCCATAATGGAGCTCTACGACGTGATGCACGGAGTAGACGAAAGCAGCATGCGCCACATACTCATGCGCCACGAACAATCCGCAGCCCACGCCGCAGCAGGCTACGCCCGCGTTTCAGGGGAAGTCGGAGTCTGCATAGCAACCTCCGGCCCGGGGGCGACTAACCTGGTTACTGGCATAACCGACGCCCACTCAGACTCAGTCCCACTAATCGCCTTAACAGGACAGGTTCCAACCACATTAATAGGAAACGACGCCTTCCAGGAAGCGGATATCGTGGGCATCACCATGCCAGTCACCAAACACAACTACCAGTTGACTGACGCCCGCCAGATACCCCGCATCTTCAAGGAAGCGTTCACCATAGCCCGCACCAGACGGCCTGGCCCCGTATTAATCGACATACCCAAAGACGTTCAAGTAGGGCAGGCAGCTAAATTCGAGTACCCCCGAACCCTCAGGATGTCGGGATACAAGCCCAACAACCCGAAGGTCCATAAAAAACAGATTAAGAACGCTGCACACACCATACTTGAAGCTGAAAGACCCGTAGTAATCGCAGGCGGCGGCGTCATAAACTCAAACGCATCCAAGGAATTGATGAAGCTTGTGGAATCGCTTAACCTCCCGACAGCCACAACGCTTATGGGCAAGGGAGCCATCCCCGAGGAGCATCCACTGTCTCTGGGCATGCTTGGGATGCATGGGCGCAAAACCGCTAACCTCACGGTAAACGACGCCGACGTGATAATAGCTGTTGGCTGTCGTTTCTCAGACAGGATCACAGGAGACCCCATGCACTTCTCCCCGGAATCCACGATAATCCACATAGACATTGACTCCGCTGAGATCGGGAAAAACATAAGAGCCGACGTACCCATTGTAGGGGATGCGAGGGAGGTTTTGAAAACCCTGCTCACAACCATATCACACAAAAAAAATAAGGGTAAAACGGAGTGGAACCGGAAGGTCGAGAAATACCAAAAGGAATTTGGACTTGAATGGTTCGACGGCTGCTGCCCCATAAAACCCCAGAACGTGATGAAGCATTTGAATAATCTGATTGACGATAAAACCATTGTTTCAACGGAGGTCGGGCAGAATCAGATGTTCGCAGCCCACTACCTTAAGCTGAAGAAACCCAGGCAATGGATTTCAAGCGGGGGATTAGGCACGATGGGCTCCGGATTCCCCTACGCTATAGGCGCGAAAGTCGCTAAAAAAGACAATTGGGTGGTAGACGTCGCAGGGGAAGGCAGTTTCCTTATGAGCTGCCAGGACCTGGCTACATGCACGATAGAGGACATCCCCGTCACAGTCACAATACTTAGAAACAACTACCTAGGCATGGTTAAGCAGTGGCAGGACCTATTTTATGAGGAGAGACGCTCCCACACCTACTTAGGCGATAAACCGGATTTCGTTAAACTCGCGGAATCATTCTCAGCCGACGGCGTAAAAATCGAGAAACCAGGGGAAATCAAAGATGCGTTGAATGGGGCGAAAAAATCAGGCAACACCACAGTAATAGAGGTTGCAGTAGACCCCCACGAACACATACTGCCTATGATGAGGCCGGGCGGCAGACTTAATCAGCAGATAGAGCGCCACCACCTATCAAAATAACCCTCGTATTTATTTTTCTTTTCCCACCAGTATTTATGGTGCCTAAAAAAGATGCCTGAAATCAGAAAAGTCGTCAACCTTAAAACAGTCGATGCAAAAGAAACCAAGCAGTTGATTGAGACCCTTGACGGCATTGAACTTAAGGGTACAAAAGACGAGTTATTCGGCCCCCTAAGGCGGGGGGAGGGAGTTAGCGACGAGGAGTGGGTGGATGAACGCAGATGGCGTATCCGGGGCGTTAAAGCCCTTCATTTCTTGAGAAACCGAGCCAGTATGCGTTATGCAGTGGAAAACTGGGATAAACTTGAGGCAGGGGAGACCCCCGACGACATAAGCCATATGCAGTATCTGCAGTCCCTCGTGGACATTGACGTTAACACGCCCCAACAATTTTTCAAAAGACTAAGAAGAACGCTTAACCGCGCTATAAGAATAGAAGACAAAGATGAGGGCGGACAAAGAATACTGAGGAAACCCCGGGTGGAAGACACCCACGAAGCCTTCGAAATATTTGATAGGGCGGTTAAAGATTTGAATACAAGTCTACCGCAGGATCAGAGGATAAAACTTGAACACCGTATACCGGTTCAATCAACGTCACGGCACACGATAGAGTTCGGACGCGCTTGGTGGTATGAGCCGGACGTTCCAGTGCCGAATAAGGTGTTGATTCCAAGCCATAAAATCGGGGAGGAGCTTCAAAGTCTAGGAGACTTCAGACAGAAAGCATATGATAGGCAAGTATGGCTTCATGAAAACGAGCAAACCGAGGTAAATAAGAGGTTTGAAGCCCGCCTTAAACAATTAAGCGACGCCGGCTCAAGCCTTGATGAGGGGGAGAAAAAGGAGGTCCACGCAGGATGCAGACAAGAGGTCCTTGAGGAGAGGGGAGTGCTGGATTGGATAACCCGGGGGGATGATGACGGGATTGTGGCGCGGGCCGAGAAATTCGTGAAACGCAGAAGATACAACGGCATGTGGGCTTTGGAGGCCGCTAAAGACGAGTGGATTAACGAGAAAAAAGAGGATATGAGTAAATCAGATCCCTTGATGAGACCGATACTTGTAAACCAGCTTTCAGACTATGAAGAAGCCGTGAAGAAAGCCCAACAAATGTATTCAGGAAAAGAGCCGGGAGAGCTGGCTCAAGAAGCTTTAGAGAACATGCCCAAGGGCACCATAGTTTTCTCGCCTAAGGCTTTGGGGCAGGATGAGGCGGTGCGGTTTGCAGCCTCCCCGAAAGTGCGTGCGGTGATCGTGGGAGGGCCGAAAGACAAGGCGGGACCCCACTTCCACCGGATATTCGATCAAAGGTCTAAACTCTCAGCCTACTACCCGGATCTAGAGGGCTTCCCGGTTGAGACAGGCGATTACGTGGTGGTGGACACCTACACCAAGAAACCCCAGGTGGTGATGGACCCCACCGAGGAGACGCGGAGACAGGCCCACAGGTGGAGGAGAGCCGCTAAAGTCACTGAAGGCAAAAAGGTGAGGGAGGCGAAATACGAGGCTGAAACCAAGAAAACCAGAGACAGGGATTCAGTTACTATACAGCTTGCGGGAAACGTGTCTGACGCCGATGAGGTGCCGTATCTGCTCGGCCACGGAGCAAAAGGGGTGGGTCTTTGCCGCGGAGAGGAAATACTATCCAAGCTGAAGGAGATAACCTCCTATGATTCCCTGGAGAAACACATATATACTGAATACAGCAGCATGCTCGATGAAATCCACTCCGAATCCCTTGACGAGAAAAGGGGATACGCCGTAGTCCTTCGGGCATTCGATTTGGGGGGGGACAAGGTGCCGGGATGTGTGAAGCCTTTTTTCTCAGATAAAGACCCCATGCAATACAGGGGAGCGAGGGTTCTGCTGGATAACCCTAAATTCTTCAAAGCCCAGGCTAAGGCGGTGCTTAGGTTAGCCTACCATTACGAAGAAACGGAATTCATGATACCCATGGTTGAGGATGCAGGCCAGTTACCGGAATTCAAGAATCTCTGGGGGGAAGCTAAATCCGAGCTCACAGAGGAAAAAACTCAATTCAAGCAGGATATGGATTTCGGGGTTATGATTGAGACCCGGAACCTCGCAGAACAGACACCCTACATCGCCGCCCAAAACATCAAACCATTATCTGTGGGGTCAAACGACTTAACACGGGACCTTCTGAACCTGCCCTGGGGCAAGGTGTATGAATTAAGAGACGGTGTGGAGGAATACTACGACCATGAACCGCCGGTGCTGCGTTACCTTAAATTCATACAAGATCAAGGCAGAGAGGGTTTTGAGCAGCCGGATTCCAAGGAGGATAAACACTACCCTATTGAGGTCTGCGGCGACATGGCCGGCACAAACACGGGCGCAATACTCCTCATAGGCATGGGATACCGTAAATTGAGTATGGTCGCAGACAGAATACCTCTGGTAAAGCGAGTTATCAGAGACACTCCAATAAAGGTGATGGAGAGGATAGCGGGGGAAGTGCTTCAACAACCGCTTCTAAACAACAGAGAAGTCAGGCAATACGTTACGGAGAAGATGAGGGATTACGCGGACGTTGACATTGAATCGCCGAAATACACTAAATAGTTAAATCCTCACGTTAACATTATTTTCCTTTAAATAAGCTTTAACTTTGTTTATTGGGTGTTCGTTGAAGTGGAATATGCTTGCGGCAAGCGCTGCATCCGCATCGGCTTCAGTGAATGCATCCAGGATGTGTTTTGGCTCCCCCACCCCACCTGAAGCTATTACTGGTATGGATACCCTGTCACAGACTTCTTTGGTTAAGTTTAGGTCGAATC
>WJJK01000263.1 GCA_014729705.1 Candidatus Altarchaeales archaeon
CCTCACCACTCACACCACCCCCCTCCTCGGGGTCTATGAGATCCGGGTTATGGCAAAAAGGGCAGCGCATGTTACAGCCACCCAAAAAAACGGTGGCCACAACATAAGGAGGATAATCAATCAACGACGTGCGCTGCAAACCCTTAACCCAACTCATTCTCCTAATTCCAATCTAACCTGCTTAACAGCCTCAACCATGTTAGAAAGCTTACCTTTAGTCTCACCTAAACCCCTAGTCTTCAAACCGCAGTCCGGATTAATCGACACATTCTCTTTAGGGAAAACCGAGATAGCCTGAAGTATCCGCCTCTTAACCTCATCAACAGACTCCACCTTCGGGGTGTGGACATCCAAGACCCCGACACCCAAGCCATGGGTGAAAAGCGGGTCAGAAAACTGGGGATATAAGTCTTGCCCGGATTTACTGAACTCAAACGTGTAGACGTCCGCATCCATATCCAGCAACTCCGGATAAATCTCCTTAAAATCCCCGTAACACATGTGGGTTACAATCATCGTCTCATCAGCCACGCCCGAAGAGGAAAGCCTGAAAGCTTTTATGTGATCGGATAAATACTTTTTCTTCTCACCCTCCACATAAGGCAGCCTCTCAATCAAGGCGGGATCATCCAACTGAATCACCTTAACCCCGTTTTCCTCAAGCTCGGATACCTCATCCCGCAAAGAAAGACCTATCTGAAACAACGTGTCTTTAGCCGGAATATGGTTTGGCGTGAAACACCAATTATATATCGTTGCAGGCGCAGTCAACATACCCTTCATAGGCTTGTCTGTGAGCGACTGAGCATAAGAAATCCATTCAACGGTAATCGGCTTAGGCCTGGAAACATCCCCGTAGATGATCGGCGGCCTCACACACCGGGTACCGTAGCTTTTAACCCAACCATTCACGGTAGTAGCCATACCATCCAGGTACTGGGCGAAATACTCAACCATATCACTTCGCTCAGGCTCCCCATGAACCAACACATCCAAACCCAACTCCTTCTGGAGGGAAACATAATCCTTAATCTGGGAATGGATGAAATCCATGTACCCCCCCCTGATTTTCTCAAACTCTTTCTCAGAAATCTTTTTCTTGGCTAAATCACCCTGAGCTTTCTTATAATCCCTCCTAGCCTTTCGAATATCTTTGGTCTGCGGGAAACTTCCAATTGTTGTCGTAAAAAGAGGCGGCAAACCCAAAGCCTCATCCTGCAGTCTCTTCCTATTACTGAAGGGGGACGCCCTCTCAAAATCTCTCTCACACAAAGCTGCGATACGATCCCTTACCTTCTGATTCTCCACAGCCCTACGGAAGCCGTGCACCGACTCACTGTACTGTGCCACCTTCGAATCATCACCACTAACCAAGGCGTCTTTAAGCATGGAAAGCTCATCAAGCTTCTCAACACCAAAAGCCAGAAGATCACGCACCTTACCCTCCAAAAAATCCTCGCCCCCAAGGCTATAGGGCACGTAGGATAGGGAAGAGCTGGTTGATAACAAAACTTCCTCCCCCAGCTTAGACACTACCTCAGACATCTGATCATAGTCTTTTTTCAAATCAGCCTTCCAAACCCCTCTACCGTCTATAACCCCCAGACAGACGCCTTTATCCACAGGAGGGTTCTCCCTAAGCTTATCTAAGACCCGCAGATCATAGATCAAGTCAAAACCCAGCAGGTCGCAGGGCAAACCCAAAAGCTTATCATATAAACCAGCCACCTTGCCGAAGTAGGTGTGCAGACAGATCTTCAACTCACCTAAATCACCTGCCATAATCTTAAGGGCGGCTTCAACATCCCCCACTAACTCGGGGTTTTTCACAAGAATAGGCTCATCAATCTCCACATAACCTGCCCCCGCCTCCTCCAACTGTTTTAAGG
This sequence comes from Candidatus Altarchaeales archaeon, assembly GCA_014729705.1. Lineage (GTDB taxonomy): Archaea > Altiarchaeota > Altiarchaeia > IMC4 > SCGC-AAA252-I15 > WJJK01. The sequence continues at coordinate 1,890 of WJJK01000263.1, forward strand.
CTTTCGCAAACTGCCGGGATAATTCGACCACAAGCTCGCTGAAACCCTTATTGGAATCAATTTTGGCGTAGGACAATAAAGTCACAGGACCCACTAACACCGGCTTGGTTTCAACCCCGTGTTCATCCAAAAAATACTTGAAATCCTCCAAAGCCCTGTTTTCAACTAAACAGAATTCAGCATCATCTGATACCTCAGGCACCATCACGTAGTAGTTGGTGTTAAACCACCGAGTCATGTCACAGGCCTTAGCCAATCTAAAGTAGGAGCCTAAATCCCCCTCAACATAATCTCCCCTAAACCTTTTGGGTATTATGTTGAACATTAGACATTCATCCAAAAGAAAATCATAGAAGCTGTGGATGTTTGAGGGTATTAAGTCAACCCCCGCATCAAGATGAGCCTTCAACACACCCACCCTCACCTCGTCTCTAGCCTTCAACAACCCCTTCTCATCCAACTCCCCGTTAATAAAGGCTTCAACCGCGAATTTCGTCTCCCTCACCGGCCCCATACACGAGAAACCAAGTGTCGTTGATTTAACATTCATTTTAGGTCTAAGTAAAGAAAAGAGTTTAATTTAACGAATTAAAACAATAAAAAAAAGAAGAAAAAAACCCGCCCTCACACGCCTTTCACACCTTCATCTGAGTCGAAGCTTTTCTCCTCAGAAAAAGCAAGCCGGTCGCTGAACTCCTGCTTCTTCCCTAAATTCCAGTTAGCCACAGGCCTAAAATACCCTACTACGCGTGAATAGATTTCACAACGCCTACCGCATCGCTCCATTTTTTTTATTCAAACACCTCTTGTGGAGGAAAAATATTAGATTCACCCCCTATATTAACATTCAACATACCAGATGTATACCAACTACCCGCTTTGAGGCATCGGCGTCGTCTCCCTGCTGTCGAAAGGGCAGAACTCATGCTCCCCCGGAATATACCCGTGCACAGGGCAGATGCTGAAAGTAGGGGTAATCGTGAAATAAGGCAGCTTAAACTTATAGGCCACCTTCTTAACAAGATTCTTGCAGGATGAGGCGTCTGAAACCCTCTCCCCAAGGAAACCGTGGAATACTGTGCCGCCGGTGTATTTGCTTTGAAGCTCATCCTGGAGATTGAGGGCCTCAAACAAATCCTCAGTATAACCGACTGGAAGCTGAGTGCTGTTAGTATAATACGGCTGACCCCCCTGCGCCACCTGATCCTCGTTAGCGGATTTAATGTCTTCATACATCTTTTTATCGATCCTGGCAAGCCTATAAGACGCCCCCTCAGCGGGGGTTGCCTCAAGGTTATATATGTGGCCAGTCTCCTGCTGGAAGTCAGACAACTTATCCCTCATATAATCCAAAAGCTCAAGAGCGAAACCCCTACCCTCCTCACTTGCGATGTCTTTATCCATGAAATTCAGAAGAGCCTCGTTAACACCCACAAGACCTATCGTGGAGAAGTGGTTGTGGAGATCACCCAAATACCTTTTGCTGTAGGGCATCAACCCGTTTTCCATGTTGTTTTGCACAAGCTCCCTTTTGATTTCAAGGGACTCCCTGGCTAAATCCATCAACTCCCCCACACGCTCAAAAAACTCCTCCTTATTAGTGGATAAATAACCTATGCGGGGCATGTTTATTGTGACAACCCCGATTGAGCCGGTCATCTCCGCCGCCCCGAACAAGCCGCCCCCCCTGCTTCTAAGCTCCCTCATATCCATCTGAAG
>WJJK01000264.1 GCA_014729705.1 Candidatus Altarchaeales archaeon
CATAAGGGGGGGGAGATTATTGACGGTGTATGCGAGCCCGCCGCAAGAGAAATCAAGGTCGGCGAGGTGATACAGTTTGAACGCTTTGGATTCGCTCGATTGGATGAGAAGAAAGAAAAACTAGTATTCATCTACACACACAAATGAAGGAACGTGAGAATATGGTTGACGTGACACCAAACCTGGACTTGATTAAACCAGACCCCATAAGGTATTGGGTTAAGCAATGTAAAGACGCCGGCGCCAAAAACATGTACACGATAGGAGTACCCGACCCCCTGCCGGCCGAAGCCTTAGCTGTGTTCATCGAAGCCCAGAAAAAACAGGAGGAGAAATCCGCCACAGGTTATCCGCCTTTTGTGGGGGAAACCCGGCTTAAAGAAAAAATCGTGGAGATGGAGGGCAACTTCGGAGCAGAGCTTGGGGTAGGCGACATCGAAAACATGTACGTCTCAGTTGGAGCCAGCCAGGCCCTTCAATTCATATTCTCACTGTTCAAAAAAGATTCCCAGATCATGGTAAACACCCCCTGCTGGGGCACGATACACAACATGATCGGGCATTCAGGCAATAAGGCTGTGTCCACCGCCTTCTTCGAAGACAATAGATTCGTTGAAGAAAATGCTGCTAAGAATCTGTCGGACCAAACCCAGGCGATATACGTTAACTTCCCAGCCAACCCCACGGGAGCGTTAGTCCCAGAGGATGAGTTGAAGAAACTGTGTGAATGGGCGGTTCAGGAAGACCTTGAAATCATATCAGATGAACCCTATAAATACATTATCTTCGACAGAAAGAAAACACCCTACACTTCGCCTGTGAGCTTTGGAGAGGAGGTAAACCGGAAAGTCAACCTAGTCTCCTCTTTCTCAAAAATCGTGAAACCCGACATAAGACTGGGGTTCATCAGAGTCTCTGAAACAATTATGGAAAGCCATAAGATGATTGGATTCTACTTCAGAAACCTGTCGGCGGGAGTCAGCCGGGGAATACAGATGGGGGCGGCCGCATTAATCGAGTCAGACCCGAAACTGGGGTTCCTGAAACCGGTTGTAGACGGTTATGAGGAGAAAAGCCTGTTAACCCAGAGGATGCTCTCTGAGTGGGGATGTGACTTCCCGTATAAGCCTGCTGGAACCTACATGGTCTTCCCCACCACACCCGACGGGTCGGAGGCGCAAAAGTGGGTGAAGGATACTGCGGCAAACAAATACTGCGGATTCATACCCGGCACAAGCTTCGGGGCAGCTGAAATCGGGTTCGAACACCTAGCCAAACACTTCAGGATGGGGTTTGGCGGTGGAACAAGCATCCAGGATCTTAAGCGGGTGTTGGAGGATTTAACCTCTACCTAAACCCAGGAGGGCTTTAACAAGCTCCCCTGAAAAACTAAGCTGGAGGACATCCATATCCCCCTGCCCTTCTTTAAGCAAGCCTATCACCAGCTGAGTGTCCTGAGGACTGATATAAGCGTCGCGGATTTTTTCTAAAACCGCGCCACGCTTAACATCCCCTGATTGGAGAGCGTTGTTTAGGATGCGGTAGAGGGGGGAGGAAAGATCCCCTGACCCTGCAATAACCCTCCTCTCATATTCCGCGGAGATAGTTGCTGCTAACTCCCGCTCCTCAGGCTCAAGAGGGGAATCCATGTATCTTTTCTTATCTGAGAGGGTTTTTTTCTCCCTCTCACCCACATCCATGAAGGTAAGCTGAAACACCTTACCCTTATGCCTTACCACCATCGAACCCACAGATAATCCGGATAACGGGTTCGGGGCATTGACTTTAAGGTTTCCAGGGATTAACTTCTCATCGCCTAGTTCTTTGACTTCGGGGATCGAAACGTATTTCGGGCCCGGGAATCCAGGGCCCTTCGCATGGAAAAACTTGTCTGAAGCCTCAACTGCAAGGGCTTTAAGCTTTTTTCCGCCGCCTCGATCTTCGGCCACCCAATAGTATTGGGGCTCCTTCCCCCTCCTTCGAAATAAAGCCATCAAATAATTTTGGGGGGGCAACTTTAATTAAATGCATCCTTATATTGTTTCATGGATTTCACTAAACCTGTTCCCGGCCAAGATTTTGTCAACGCATTACCAGACGCAGGATGTATCGTTATGGCTGCCAACATCAGAGTAACCCACTCTGCTAGGGGGATTATGATGGCGGCCCAAGAGCTTGATGCGGCGGTCATGTTTGAGATAGCTAAAAGCGAGATAGGGTATACCGCCCAGCCGCCGAAGGAATTCGCTGACAGGATAATTAAGACTGCGCAGGAGCTTGAATTCAACCAACCCTACGTCATACACGGAGACCATATCACAATCAAGGAGAACACACCTCAAGCGGTATCTGAGGGGGAGCAGCTTATTAGAGATGAGATTGCAGCAGGCTTCACCTCCTTTGCCATTGACGCAAGCCACAACTTCAACGCCGAAGCCCAGGACGTTAGGCAGCAGTTGGCAGACAACATCGAAATCACCACTAAACTAGCGGGTTTAATACCTGAGACTGCGGGACTTGAAGTTGAGGTGGGGGAAGTCGGGAAAAAAGACCCAGAAACAGGACAGCAGGCTTTAACCAGTGTGGAGGAGGCGGAAACATTCGTTAAAGCCGTCACTGATGCTGGATTCAGCCCCAACCTCCTTGCCACAAACAACGGCACAAGCCATGGAAACATCTACGATGAACAGGGAAACGTGGTCGAGCAGGTGGGGATAGACATAGACCGCACTAAAGCCATAGCAGACGCCATATCTTCTTATGGGGTGTACGTAGCCCAGCACGGGATAACAGGGACGCCGCTGAATTTGATGCATCTTCTGATTGGTGCCGGCGTCTTCAAAGGGAATGTTGGCACCAACTGGCAGAACATCGCCCTTGAAACCATGCCGCAGGAGTTGGTATCCCGGATGGAGGATTGGACCTTATCAAGCGAACACGCCGAGAAACTTAAAGCCAAGAAACCAGGCATAAGCCGGGGGGAGTTGATAGGTAAAAACATTAAACACAGCATTAAGGAGTTTAAAGACGAAATCGACGCCCTGCCTGAGGAGGCGGTCGCCAAAATAGATGAGGCAACCAAGAAAAGCGCTTTGGACTTCCTCCAGGCGTTTAAGGCGGAGGGCACCGCAGGCAAAGTAAAGTCGTATATTGAGAGTAAATGAGGTACTCAGTCTGCGCCCACAAAACCAAGAAAAAGATTGAAACCCCCTCCAACCATCTTTTTTCTTTTGATTTCGGGGATGACGCCGTAGCCGTGGAAACCAGCGAAAAACCCTTTAATGAGGGGGAGGACGTCTGCCTTGAAGTCTGGGGGGAGGAGGAAGCCTCCTTCGTATTAACGCTTCTGAAAGAGGATGCCTCAAACAAGGATGTAGCCAGATTTTATGTAGACCCATTCACAAGCCACAGCATATACCAGAAACCCAGCCTAAAACACGGGATAAAGGTGAGGGTGGGGGAGTCTGAAGAAAAAATCCTGACCCTACCACGGCAAAGCATTGAATTAGCGAAAAGCCTCGCCCACGGGATACACGTAAAAGCATTCTACCTTATAGATGGAAGACCCATGGCCAGGATTAGGGAGGGTTTTCTGCTTTCTAGGGTAGACAACCACTACCACCGTAAAGCCGAGTTCATAGACTACTTCAAGGATAAAAGTGTTTTTTTAGGGGAGTTTAAGGCGTCTTCCTCCGGGGTGGGCGACGCCTTCAAACACCTAGGGTAGTCGTGTGCCCGAATATATCTCAGACAAGCCTTGCGGAGTTATCTTGTGTTTGCTTCGCACATCCACTACCTTGTCTCCGCGGAATACGAGGTTGAACTCCCCCAAAGAGGAATCCATGAAACCCCTTATCCGAGGTATAGTTAAGTGACTCATGAAAAAAGACTTTGAGCAGACTATATAAACCCTTAACCCCAGAGCAGGGGAAAAATAACCTCAAACAATTCGCATAAACACCCCACATAAACAAAAAACAAAAAAACAAAAGAAAACAATAAAGTTAATTGTAGTTAAATTCAATTGTATTTAGGTTCTAATTTTCTTTTTAGAAAAAGAAGGCAAAAGCACACGCTCTCCAAGAGACATCCATTATGTGATTCGTTTGACATAATCTCTAAGTTTATTAATAGCTCCATC
>WJJK01000265.1 GCA_014729705.1 Candidatus Altarchaeales archaeon
ATGTACAGGCTAAACTGAGCCCCTCCATCATTAAAATGAAGGGCACCTACAACGGCATCAAAAAGAGGAGGGTTGAAAGTCGTCTGAAGAACGTCAAAAGAAAAATCAATTCGGAAAGACCTCGAGGACCCGATTCTGCCGGAAATGTCCTCGAAACCCCAACCATAGCTGGCAAAACTGTTTGAAAGATATAAGGCACCATCACTTACAGAAGAGGTTCCTGTACCAAGCTCTACTCCGGTAAAGGTTGTAGCCTGGTCAGGAAGGTACGACCCGTCGTAGGAAATCGCAGAAGCCGGACTAACGTTGCAAGAGTACTCGGTCTCCGTCATCCCCGAAATTTCTAACTGAATTTTCGAGGGGTCAGAAGAATATGGGTGAGTTACGTCATCAATGGTTATAGAAACCGGATAACTCGAAGAAACGTCATAAGAAGAAGAACTATCGATTCCAGGGAAAGTGGTCTCTTCAACAAGATCTCCACTAAACTCAAGCAGGAGAGAGTTGTCTGAGTCCGGCGTTACCGTATAAGTTGGGACATCCCCCTTCGTGAGAAGATTAGCAGTATTCCGACCGGAAGATTCTATTGCATCCCCGGTCATGTCCGTGGGCCCTACTACGGTAATTTCGTAGATCCCACCGATCGTTGTTCCTGTATGGGTAAGGATAATAGAAGAAACTCCAACTGTTCCCTCTACTCCATATTCAACGAGGGTTGGAGTGGCCGGAGCTGCTCCAAGAACCTGAGAAATAGTGTACGAAGAAGTGTCAAGGAGAGCAGAGTTCCCTTTATCCATCTCCTCGGAAAAAAAGATCTCAATCTGAGTTCCGTCCAAACTTACTGCGGAACTAACATAAGGGGCTTCAAGGCGACAGACACCGTAACAGGCATAACCATAACTGACCCCCCCATACCCATCATCCACGGCGGGGAAAGGGGGAGGAGGCATGCTGACACCACCGTATGAGCTGAGCCCATACTCACTCCCACCATATCCTTCATCTACCTGAATCGGAACACGTGAAAACGCACCCATTCCTCCATAAGGATTGATGCCGTAAATATATCCGCCATACCCACCCTCCATCTCAAATGGAGGAAACAAAGTTCCACCATATCCTGATGCAGGAATCGCAGGAGGACAAAGAACGGGCTCACCGGAAGGGAACGGACCTACGCCGAACCTAGACAGTTCAACGCACTCTTCCGGTGCATAAAGTTCAACAGGTGGGAGTGCCATTTCAAGCCTTCAGGCAAAAGAAGCACAAGAGACCATACAAGGGCCCCTCTTAAAGCTTCTTCTATTGAAGAATATTTAAGGAAAAAGGGAACCTAGTTCCCCAAGGTCCTATTAAAGGTTCCTGTACCTATAATGGAACCCATATATCTCCCACCAAGAAGTTCCGCAACGGCCCCTGAAGCTATATCAAAATCACCCTGAACATGAACATCTTTCCCATTCCACCTTGCAGAACTATTATTCAAGGTCACTTCTCCCCCAATGTGGCCACCATCATGATTTACGGTCCCATCATCCAAGGTCACATTTCCATTTATATGAGCACTTCGAGCCGTCCAATCACCGCTATCGTTACAGTATAGGTTACCGGCAACAAAAAGAGAATCACAGAAAAAATCCGAAGAATCATTTAAGGAAATATTGCCAAGGACATGTATCCCTTGAGAAGCTTCCTGGAAAGGAGTCCCAGTCCCAAATACAGAGCTGTCATTCATTGTAAAGCTTCCAACATAGCAATTATGAAAAATTAGAGAAGAGGAGCCATTTAAGTTGACCGCCCCAATTGTGCTCCGCCACCCATAAAGAGACGGGCTATCATATGCCTCAAATCTCCCGCAAAAGGATTCACTGAGAAAAAGGTCTGCCGAATTCCCCCAGAAACCATAAACAGAATCTGTATCGAAAACCCTGGAGTAACAAACCTTACAGGAGGGCTGATCACCACCCACCCCGGCAACTACAAGACCTGCAACGAAACTGTTCCCCCCTATTGTTGAGAGACTCTCCAAAGTTACTGAACCAGCTTGGTTACCAGAATCCACTAGTAAACCATAATTCGAAACCCAATTCGCGGAACCGGCTGCAAGCCAGGTATTAACACTTGCTCTTGTAGCATTCGTTATTACAACGGCAGGGAAATCAATGTTTGTAGTATTCTGAATTAGGACATCTTCACCGATTCCGGAACCTTTACCCTTCAAAGTAATGTATTTGCTATCGATGATCACTGTCTCGTCGTACCTGCCTGGAACAATTTCAACAATAGATCTATCGTATTGTGTCGGGTTCAATAAGGCTACGGCATCTACAGCCGCCTGGATCGTTTTAAAAGGGTTCCCGAGGCTCGACGTATTATCATTGGCCATATTATGGGAGGGATTCACAAGAGCAATCTTTTTATTCAGCGGGTTTGAACTGTTAAAAAGGAGACGATTGCCTGTGTCGGTTAAGGTCCCTCTGATGTAACCCCCATCCATCTTGAAGATACCGGAGCCAGAAGCCGCGGTGCAACTCCCCGTTATCATAGTTTCTCGAAGCTCAACTCGAGAATCTGCACCAAAGCTGCTGCTCCCACCAAAAACACAATTTGTGGCATCAAGATAGCTTGTGTCCGCTGTTACAGCACCTCCCCACACAGCATTTACATCAGACAAAATCGCCACAGAGGTACCAGAAAGTTCCACGGACCCCGTTTTTGTGTTGTTCATCTCAACGGTCGTGTCTGAGAAAAAAAGATCGGAGAAAAAATAATCGTTTCGAAAAAAGGCTAGTCCATTATAAAAATAAGAACCCCTTATTGAAGAGGCTCTTTCGGGACACCCCGACATGAAAAAGTCAGTCGTATGGGTCCAAACCGCATTCGCAGGAACCTCATTATGAATATAACACCTGTTCACACGGCAAGTAGGTTTATCATTTACACCGGCACAAACCACCCCATAACTAGAAGATCCCTCCCCGATCAACTCAAGATCAAGTATCTCCACAGTAGGGGGGGCTAAACCGCCCCAGGAAAGACTACCATAGTTGGATAAATAAATGGTGGGGTCACTGGCCCATAAACCGGCTGAAGCCCTTGTGGCGTCCGTTATGGTAACCGCAGGCATGTTTGTGTTTGTAGCCTGGATTACAACGGATCCTTTTATAGGAGTCGCCGTATACCCAAAACCGAAGCCACCCAGCCCTCGGATCGTAAAAGTGCCCTTTGTTACAATAAGCTGTTCTTTATATAAACCAGGGGTAACAAGGATAGTTTTACTCTCTCCCGACGGGAGAACAAGATCCGCCAAAGTGTCAATCGCACCTTGAATTGTAACAAACGGCGTGTCAAGAGAATCATTGTCCAAAGCATTATAAGCCCCCGGATTAACTAGAGCTACGGAACCCTCAAAAAACCCATCCGTTATTTTTTTGGTTGCTGAACCATTCAAGGACCCAGAACCCGCCTCAAAAATAGCATTTGATTGGGTGTCCAGAAGGAATTCAGCACCAGAACTTGAATTCAAAATTTGAGAAGAGCTGTTGATAAACCCTGTAGGGTCGGGGGGCCCAGAAGAAGCATTCAGTTGTTGGAGC
>WJJK01000266.1 GCA_014729705.1 Candidatus Altarchaeales archaeon
ATGTTATAACCTGATACTCATCGGGTATCTTCAGAATCTCCCTGGTTTTTTCGGGGCTGTATCCTGCTATTGGGTGGGCTACTAAACCAAGCTCTGTCGCACGGAGGATGAGGTGGGCGGTGGCTAATCCGACGTCGAATTGATGGTATTGCCTCTTTTTTATCACGCAGTCATCCTCTTTTTTACTGAATACTGCTACAACCATGGAGGCCCTATAAGCCCATTCATTACCTTCTGAATAAACCTGCCTCATCTGAATTAATTTATCCTCATCTAACACAAAAATGAACCGCCAAGGTTGGTTGTTGAAGCAGGAGGGGGCAAGCGATGCGGATTCAGCCAGGTCAAAAACCAGTTTCTCATCAGCCTTAAAGGGCTTCAGCGCCCTGTAAGCCCTTCTTTTTTTTATCGCTTCCTTAACGTGGTCCGTCATCCTAACTCGCTTGACCCGGCGGTGTTTTCTATGAAATCAATCTCTGACTGGATTCTTTCCATATGTATGCCCTCAAACTCAACTAAGTAGTCGTAGACTCTTTTTATCTGGGGGTTGCTTGTCTTCTCCGAGGCGTCAGCGTAGGCCGTCATACTCCGCTTCTCCAACTCAAGGGCTGCCTGCAGGGCTTCAAGGTAGGTGTCGCCGATTTTCCTGGCTTCCTGGGGGAAAACATTTACCTGCGGTAGCTCGCCTAATTCAAAGTCCATTTCAACGTCTTTTTTCAGGGCTTCAGCCGAACTCTCAAGCAGTTTCAGGTGGTCTTCCTCCTCCTGCACCATTCGCTCGAAAAAGAGTTTAGCGTATTGGTTCTCAGTCTCCTGAGCCTGCCTGCCGTAGAATGCTATGCCTTCTCTTTCTATGTTTCGCGCCTGATCCAAGACATCCCGTTCATCCATTTTTTTTTATCCCCCCTCAAACATGTGTTCCTCTTCCTTGCCGAAGAAACCTATTGTGTCGCTTAAGTATTCATAGTCTTTTTCAAGAAGCTCGTAGTGGGCGTTCTCCTGATGCATGAGGAAGTCGAAGAACTTCTTTGCCTCTTCCCCGGTTGCCTGCTCATATTGTTGTTTATAGAATGCGTAGCCTTTTCTCTCAAGATCCATCCCGGTTTCATAGGCTTTAACGTCGTCTTCGGCTAACGCGGTTTTCTCCTTGAACTTCTGCGTCGTGGTTGTGAAGAAATCCTGTACCTGGGTTTGGGTGTCGCCTTTAAGTTCTTGGACTGGGGACTCTGAAGCTATGTAATCCTCGATTTCCGTTATGTGGTGTATCTCCTGGTCGGCCAGGTAGTTGAAGGTTTCCCGTACGTGGGGGTTAGCCGTCCTCTCAGCCGCGTCCTTATATATCTTATGTCCCTTCTGCTCCATCTCAAGCGCCACCTTTAGGGCTTCCTTTAAATCCATGTCATTCACCTGTTTTATGTTTACTTATTATGTTTTCAACCAGTTTATCTATTTTCATGAAATCCCTTTTATCTGGTTTGCCTTTGAATTCAACGGGGTCGATTAATTCCGCATCAAGTTTCTTTGTGAACTCCCCTAATATCTCAACACACTGTCCGCCCCACCCGTATGAGTTGATAATCGACACGTATTTAGTCTTGGGGTTTAGTATGTTGGCGAGGTATGCTGCGTAGGCTACTTTGGGGTGGGGGCCGAACAACACCGTGGGGGTTGCAAACACTACTGTGGATGCGTCCACCAAGGCTTCAGCCAACCTGCCGATGTCTGTGACCGTTAAATTAAAAGGCGTTGCCTTAACCTTTTCTTCAGCCAACCTTTCCATAAAGTATTCTACCGACTCCCTGATGCTGCCGTGCATAGACACGTAAGGGATTAATACGTGCTGCTCAACATCATCTGACACCCAGTTCTCGTATAAATTTAGGATGAATTCGGGTTTGTCGTAGATGGGGCCGTGGCTTGTCGCAATAACCTTAATTTCGTAGTCTTTAAGTCGCTGCATATGTTTTTTTATGAGCCCCCTAAACGGCATCATGATTTCTGCGTAGTATCTTTTCGCCGCATCAGCGCTTCTGCATTCATCCTCAACGTATAATCCGTCTTGAGCTAGATGGGAGCCGAATAAGTCGCAGCTGAAAAGAACCCCCTCCTCCCTGACATAGGTGAGTATGGTTTCAGGCCAATGAACCCACGGGGCTTCAATGAATTCAAGCGTCCTATCCCCTAAAGATAGGGTGTCTGCGTCTTGCACTACCTTGAAATCGTCGTCTCTTAGATGCAGAAGGTCTGATAGAATCCCTTTGCATTTCTGGCTTGCGACTACCTTGATGTCGGGGTATTCCTCTATTAACGCGGGCAGGCTTCCTGAGTGGTCTTGTTCTGCGTGGTTAGCCACAACATAATCTATGTGCTTTAACCCCGTCTCCCTGAGGTTCCCTAGAAACTCATCCACCTTACTGGGATCCACCGTGTCGATTAAAACAGTCTTCTTTGAACCCTCAATAAGGTAGCTGTTGTAGCTTGTCCCCTCAGGTAGGGGGATCAGTTCATCGAATAACCGCCTATCCCAGTCGACTACCCCCACAGGGATTATGTTCTCCGGAAGTTTCTGGCTCATAAACCCTCTACCCCGAAGCATTTAGTTTAGGGGGTCTCGCCCCCAACTCCTTATTTATCATGTAGAGGGCGTGGGGGGCATCTTTAGTCATCCTTATTTTTTCGACTACTTCCTCGGCTGACGCTTCCTCCTCCACCTGCTCGTCCACAAACCATTTGAGCATGCTGTCGGCGGCCCAATCTTTTTCGTCTCTGGCTGCTTCAACCAAACCGTATATCATATTCGTTACCTTCTTCTCGTGTTCAAAGGCTTGCTCGAAAACCTCAAACGGAGAACTCCATTTAGCTGGAGGCTTTTCAATGGCCTCTAGGGTTACCCGGCCCCCCCGCTCTAAAACGAAATCATATATCTTCATAGCATGCAGAAGCTCCTCCTGCGCTTGGGTCTTCATCCAGGAGGCGAATCCGGACAGGCTTTCTTCTTCGAAGTAGGCGCTCATCGACAAATATAGGTACGATGAATACATCTCGGCGTTTATCTGCTCATTCAATTGTTTCTCCATGTTCTTTGAAATCATTTTATGCTCACCATCACTTATATTTTATTATATTTTCCCCACTAAATCCACTCCAGGTGTTAGGGTGTCGGCTCCTGGCATCCAGTTGGCTGGGCATACTTTGCCGTCGTGTTCCTCGACGAATTTTGCTGCCTGCAGTTTACGCAGGGTTTCATTGCTGTTTCTTCCGATGCTGTTGTCGTGGATTTCAATGGATTTAACATATCCTTCAGGGTCTATGATAAAAGTCGCCCTAAGGGAGACTCCCTCATCCTCTATGTATGTTCCGAATTCCCTGCACACCCTGCCTGTGGGGTCTGCTGCCATTGGGTACGTGATCTTGGATATGGCCTCTGAGTGGTCATGCCAGGCTTTATGCACGAATGCGGTGTCGGTGCTGATGCTCATTAATTGCGCGCCCGCGGCCTGGAATTTATCGTATAATTGCTCTGCCTGCTCCAGTTCCGTGGGACATACGAACGTGAAGTCGGCAGGGTAAAATAGTAGTATCAGCCATTTCCCTTCCTGTTTTTTGAAGCTTGTTTTTTTTATTTTATCGCCTTCATAGACTTCGAATTCCATTTCAGGTATTTTGTCTCCAACCCTAAGCATCTTATTGTTCACCAAAAAACATATTGCTACTATACTTTTTATACTAATCTATAAATAATTCTTGGTATCCAATGTGATAGCAGTATGCTGATTAAAGAGGCGATGCAGGGTGAAGTAGTCACCGCCCCCCCTAGTATGCCCGTCTCTGAGGCGGTGGAATTACTGGTGAAATACCGCATAGGCTCCCTGATAATTGTGTCAGGGGATCGCGCGGAAGGGATTTTGACTGAACGCGACATCCTGGAGCGCGTAATACATAAACATAAAGTCCTCGCAACCACGCCGGTATCGGATGCAATGAGCTCCCCTCTCCTGTCTTTGGATCAGAACTCACCCACCCACAAGGCGGTTGAAACCATGAACCAGAAGAACATCAAGAAACTGGGGGTGACCTCGGGAGGGCACTTGGTGGGTATCGTCACCGCCACTGACTTGATTTCCAAGCAACCTGAGCTCTTAGACGGTCTTATGAAGACTTGGACTAAAGTCCGCTGGTGGGATTAATCGACCACCTCCAGATCCAGTGGATTACCGTCCCCGTCAAAGCAAGCCACATCACCCAACCCTTTGTAGGGGTGGGCGGCGATTAAGTGTATCTTGCCTGTTTTCTTGAAATACAATAGATCCTGTCTGCTTGGACCAGCATTCCCTGAAGGGTGGCTGTGCACCGACCCAATGATGCTTTTATCAAACCCCACGTTAACCCACCTGATGCTTGCGAAACCC
>WJJK01000024.1 GCA_014729705.1 Candidatus Altarchaeales archaeon
ACTGTTTTTCCTGACCGCAGAGGGAATAGCCGTGTTCAAGAAGACGCTTGACGGGTTTATGGGAGACAGAAAACAATCCCTTCAGGTTTTAGCGGTCTTCCTAATTTTATTGTTTTCAAGCTCTGCCTTAAAGACCCTGCCTGATTTAAAGCAGAAATACTCAAACGACTATTGGAGTGCGAACAGCCTGGTTGACGCAGACACATGCAAATCAATAAAGGGCGTGTGGGGTCGCCTTGATTACGCACTAGTGTTCCTGCCCTACGACGTATGGGGTTGTGGGTTTCTGGAAAACACGCAAGTGGGGGGGGACGTGGTTTACGCTAAACTCAATATGGCGGGAAACCAGCTCTACCTGAGACAAGCCTATCCAGGGAAAAAATGCTTGGTCTACGTTGAAGGGCAGTTAATTGAATGCACTGCCTACTTTGATCGAGGAGCCTGCCATACTCCGCTTGCCTTTGGGTGCAGTTAAATTACGTCACAGACGTTTTTCAAAAGAAGATAAACCACCGCATACTCCGGCAGGGCGGTTTGGCTTGATTTTTTATAGGGCCCGTGGGTTTCACCCCCTAAATCAAATTCAGGCACGCTGCGGGTGAACGACACACTAACCTTTTCATCCGGGAAAACCACGGCATCAACGAGGGGGTCAAATGAATCTATGTCCCAAACCGCCTTAGCGGATAAACCGGTGCCGCCGTGGAGGGAGTCGGGGAGGCGTATTAAGCGGCTGACATCCTGGGTAACCTGTTGATCGGTGTCGGGGACGGCCATGTTTTTCACAGCATAATTCTCTATCACCAGGGCGAGCACGTCCCTGCCCCCCGACTTGTATATGAGGTTTTGTATAGCAGTCCAATTGCCTTCATCAAGGTACTTTTTCAGTTTATCCTTCTCTGACGTGATTTTTTTGGCGACGTGGGGGGTGAAGCCTAATTTTTTCAGCTCATCCGCCGAGGAGTCAAGGAGTCTCACAGTCCCATCATATATTCGGCCCGCCCAACCGACGTCCCCCAGTTTAGGGCCCACAACCATGCCCCCTTGAACCCGCCCCTTTTTTCTGCCTGAAGTATTTATGCCGACCGGAGACTGGCGACAGGATATAAAGGACTCCCGATTCAGGTTAGCCGCCGTAACGTAGTCGGATAACTGCCTCCTCTGATTCGAGTTAAGACCCCTAACCCCCTCAAGGTCGACGTGGATGTGGTAGCCTTTGCCTCCGGAGAAATTAACTGAGTATTCACGGGGGTTTAAGCCGAAATCATCCTCAAGAAACCGGGTTAACGCTATGCACTCGGATTTGACTTGCCTCATCTTCATGCTGCTTAAAAAACCAACCTCAAGATCCAAGTCAAATACTACTTCGGCTCCAAGCCAGTTTTTAGACTCCATCGGCTGGTTCTCGGGGAACTCATAGTAGGCGCAGCTGTAGGATACGAAAAACGGTGTCTCACGCCTTAGGAAATCGTTTAAGGCCCTGCTGTTGGAGAAGCTTTTATGGCGGTACTTAATCTTGTCTTCAAGGGTTCCGAAACCGAATTCCCGTCTGTGAACTTCGGGGGGGGCTTGGACGGGGTTGCTTAAATAATGTTTTTTGAATTTCTTTTTCAGAAAAACCTTTGAATCAACATTCATTTTAGATACATTCTTTTTCCGCCAACCTTATCTGGAACCAGGTAGACGCTGTCTGACTCAACCTCATAAACTAAACCCAAAACTTCAACACCCTCGGGCACCCCGTTGAAGTGTCTTTCCATGAAATCTAGGAATAGATTCAGTTGGCGTCTTAAACCCTCCTCAACCATAACCTGGAAGACTTCTCCACAGGGTATGTCCTGTGATTCAACGTATTCCTTCAGGTTACGGCATCCATGGGAAAAAAGGTAGTCGGTGATCTCGCATTCAACGTCCCCTGAAAAAAGGCTCAGGTAACCCCCACACCCGGTGTGATGCAGAAAAACAACCCGCCGGGGTTTGAGGTGGCATAAGGCGTAGCTTAACGCGGCTTGCGCGTCCTGAGTAAATAATCCGCATACGTTTCTAACCTCAAACACCGACCCCTGAGCATCCAGGGAGAATGTTTCGCAGAAGTTAAGCCTGCTGTCTGAACAATATACTGCGGCTACTGAGGGGTCCTGACCCCAGGATAAATCCATTTTTTTCTCAACAAAACGCCGGTGGTGTTCCTCCCACCCTCCTTCAAGATCCACTGCCATGGCAATATATATTCTGAGGCGAAAATAATAAAGCGAACTCCCCTTGAAACTAAAAATGAATCTGGACTACGAAGCCCTAGGCTTTAAATGCGGGATAGAGATACACCAGCAACTGGATACGCATAAACTCTTCTGCCCCTGCCCATCCCAAATACGAGACGAGGAACCTGATTTAAGGGTTACACGCAGGATGAGGGCGGTGCCCGGGGAAATGGGGGAAGTGGATCCCGCAGCACTCCACGAGTTCCTCAGAAACCAGAAACTAATGTATGAAGCCTTCGAAGACACTAACTGTCTGGTAGAATTGGATGAGGAACCCCCGCACCCCATCAACGAGGAGGCGCTTGAGGTCACCCTAAAATTCGCTCTTATCGTATCCGCCTGCCCAGGGTCGGTACTGCAGGTTATGCGTAAAACAGTGATTGATGGAAGCAACACAAGCGGGTTTCAGCGCACCATGTTAGTCGCTCAAAACGGGAGGCTTAACACAGGTGAAGGCGAAGTGGGCATACCCTCCATATGCCTTGAGGAGGATGCGGCAAGGAAGATAAGCGAAAAAGACGGTGAAACCGTATACCGCCTGGATCGACTGGGCATACCATTAATTGAGGTGGCGACAACCCCGGACATAAAAAACCCCTCCCACGCCAGGCAGGTCGCGGAAAAAATAGGGGAAATACTGAGAAGCCTCCCAGTTAAACGCGGTCTTGGGACGATAAGACAAGATATCAACGTAAGCATAAAGGAGGGGGCGAGGGTTGAGGTTAAGGGCGTTCAGGAGTTGAGGAAAATCCCCAAAGTCGTGGAGGGGGAGGTTGTAAGACAGGTTATGCTCAATGAGGTTAGGGAAGAGCTTAAACGGCGTGGAGTGGTTGAAAGGGATTTCAAACAAGAAATCACGGATTTAAGTGAAATATTTTCTGAGAGTAAATCCAAGGTCATCTCTAAAACCCTTGGCCGGGGAGGGGGGGTGTATGCCGTCAGGCTGCCGGGTTGCGCAGGTCTTTTGAAAAACAAATTAGGTCCTGAGCTTTCCATGTACGCTAAGGCGAACTCCAACGTGAAGGGTTTATTCCATAAAGACGAGCTGCCCGCCTACGGGATAACCCCGGTGGAGGTTGAATTAGTCTCCAAGAAAACAGGCTGCCTCGGCGTGGACGCTTTCGCAATTATCTGCGGAAAAAAGCAGGACGTGATATCCGCCTTCAAAGCCGTCTTAGACAGGTGTATGATCGCTTTGAAACACGTCCCAGAGGAAACCCGAAGCTGCCTTGAAGACGGCTCCACAGCATACATGAGGCCGCTTCCAGGGTCGAACCGCATGTACCCTGAGACAGACGAGCCCCTGATTTATGTGACGGAAGAAAAACTCTCACACCTTAGAAACACTCTCCCCGAGCTTCAGTCGGAGAAGAAAAAACGCATAAAACAGATGGGGTTATCCGCTGAATTAGCGGATCAACTGGTTCGCTCCAGAAAGACAAGTTTATTTGAGAGACTCGCAGACGAACACCCGGAGGTGGATAAGACTGTCATCGCAACCACACTAACGGGCACCCTAAAGGAAGCTAAAACAAGATTTGACGCCGACCTAAAAAGTGTCGCCGAAAAACATATAACCGCCATCCTAGGTAAAGTCGGGGAAGGCGTGTTAGGCAAAGACAAGATCGTTGAAGCCATAGCAATAATCTCAAAGAATCCTGACAAAGACGTGGGAGAGATTATAGAGGAACAGGAACTAGGATTGCTCAGCGAAGACAAGATAAGGGGGATTGTTGAGGAAATCATCGAATCCGAATCAAAAATAATAGAAAAGATGGGCAGTAAAGGTATCGGCCCCTTAACAGGGAAAGTAATGGCTAAAACACAGGGTAGAGCCAACCCAAAAACCGTGCAAAAACTACTGAAAGAAAAACTATAGTTTGTGTTTCTGGCGGTCGCTCATAAGGATTCCTTGTCCTTCAGTAAGCTTTATTGTTAGGGGTTTGAGGGTGTGTCGGATTCCCCGCATCTTAGATATCTTGAGGGTTCGCACATCCAAGGCTTCGTTGACTTTCAGGTGGAATATGCCGTCGACTGTGAAGTTTATGAACGAGTATTTATCCGTTTTTTCATCAAGCACCTCGGATAAGAGGTAGGTTGTGATTTTCTCCCGTTTAAGTAAAACCAGTATTCTAGATAGGGTTCGCCTCAGCTCGTCTGAATCGTGTTTGCCTGAGAGATCGTAGAAGGTTGTGGCAAACGTCTGAAGACCGTCTAATACCACCCTCTGTATAGTCTGCCCCCGTATATCCAGGATCTTATCCTCGATGTAGGCTATGGAGTCCATATGATCCCTTGGGGGTACCGTCACCTTCTCCCCGCCCACATCATGGGTGTTTTCATCGGTGACCTGGATGTGGGGGCTGAAGTCAAGTATCTGGATTAATCCGTTGTCAATGTGTTCAGGCAAATCCGGGAAGAACCGGCTGCCATATTTTTTTATCTGGCTGCTTGACTCCTCAAACGTTAAATACATGCCCCTCTCCCCGTGTCTGGCCC
>WJJK01000267.1 GCA_014729705.1 Candidatus Altarchaeales archaeon
CTCTCTCACCAGGAAAGGGCGTAAAGAAGCGCAGAAAGTCCAGTACATCTCTTCAGACACTCCGGAAGCCCAACCGGTTGAGGAGGCTTTGACGAAGGAGAGGTTCCTGGAGCAAGTGTCTCGGGCTTTGGATCGTATGAAGGGAGAGCCCGTGGAAGGTAATAGCCTTCCAGATTATCTTCAGGTCCTGAACACGATGGTTCGAGGTCATGTTGAGCCCTGGGGACAGACGGAGGTAATCACTCCGGAGAAAGCGGCTCACCTTCTTGAGTTTAATACGAACAACAGGAATCTTCGTCGCACTCGTCTGGAGCGCTATGCGAAGGATATGAAGGAAGGTTCCTGGAAGAATACCGGCCAGGGGATTGTCCTCTCTAAGCCACTCAAGGATGGGAGTCGGCGTCTTCTCAATGGTCAGCACACCTTGGAGGCGATCATCGTTTCTGAGAAACCCCAGGAGGTCCTGGTAGTCTACGATGTGGATTTGGCCAACTTCCCTTTCCTGGACAAGGGGAAGGAGAGAGACCTCGCGGACACCCTGTCTGCTGCGGGTGTTCGGTATAGTCGGGACATCGCTCCCATGTACTCGAAGGTGGTGGAAATCATGGCGGCTATCGGCCAGATTCCCGACTATGATGGACACCGATGTTTCCGGCGTCGGAAGACTCGCCCCGATTCTCGAGAGGCGATCAAGTGGGCGGAGAAGAATTATTCCCGTTGTCGGGATGCTATGAAGGCGATTCCTAACGGAAGCATTACCGCTCCCGTGTCTACTTTCCGTGCTTTGTATTTCCTATTCAGTCAAGTGGATCAGGAACAGACGGATAAGTTTTTCCAGACTCTCGTGAACGGGTATGGGTACGAAGGGGATATCGAGGGTAACCCGGTGTACCGTCTCCGGATGGCTCTGGAGCGGATGCGGATGCGGGCTCAGAAGGTCAAGGGAACCAAGATCTCGATGGCTCAGCAGGTGGGTATGACCATCAAGGCCTGGAATGGTATCCGAAAGGGTAAGAAGTACAAGCACATGTGTTTCCGAACCAACGAACGGATTGCCAAGATCGATGGGTTCTGCGCTCCCGAGTGAGACTAATAGAAAAATCTGAGAAGACCCCTCGCTTTGCGATGTATATTAATATGTCGCAAGGCGAGGGGTTTTTTTGTGCGTGCTTCGAACCTTATCCTTATCTTTGTAGATAGCTGTTGCTATGTAGAGGAAGGTCTTCGGTGCAGTCAATCGGAATTATGGGCGGCCTTCTGTGATTGGGTTCCGGATCTGAAGAAGTCTAGAATTGGTCGGAATACTTTCTATAAGGTCCTACTCGATTATTTTTCGAGGGTGGGTTCTTTTTTCGAGAACCTGACTTTGATGGACCCTTATGAATGGGAATACCTCGAGGAGGAAGACCTGTGCAGGGTTTATCTGATCGGGGACGGTGAATGCATAAAGATCGGGATCTCATATAATCCCTCTTATCGTTTGAAGATTATGCAGACGGGAAACTCGAGGGAACTTGTCCTTTTTGCAACTTTTCCTGGAGGTGAAAAGGAAGAGGAGTATCTCCACAGTTATTTTAAGTCGAAACACAAGCGTGGGGAATGGTATTTTCTCGATGATCAGGATATTTTGAGAATATTTGGATATTTTTCCGGCGTTGAGTTAAAATAAACAAGATGTGAATTGATGAACTATGAGACGTTGGTAACTCCTTTTTTTGGGGAAAGGCAATGAGGCGTTCTCGGGCTGTTTTTTTTGACCTGAATCCTTTTTTTGATGTGGCCAGTGTAGAGCAAGGATATCCGACAATGGGTTTCCGGTTTTTCCCCTTGCTTCCTGGTTTTCTGAGTGATCACCTAGCTCTTTCTGGTCGACTTGTGGGACTCCTCTGGCCTTATGAATACCGGGAGGATTTTCCGTGGGAGAGGGAGGAGGAGTTTTCTTCCCAGGTCTCTTCCATTCTAGAAAAAAATCGGACTCCCGTTTTTCCTATTATTTGTCTTAAAGATAGAGAGGACCCAAAGCCTCTTTGGGCTCTTCGAGTTCGTTTTGATCTTTCCTTGTGGGGTTCCATTTACTTCACGGGGATTTCGAGTTGTTGCACTTTCGCTGAACAAGCGGGTGTCTCCAAAATTCTGTCTTTTCCCTTTGACGTTTAATTTGGCTGATAATTCGGCTATAAGCGCTCCAGTATAGGAGAAAGGACTTTTTGTCTTCTGGAGAGAGTAGGAAATGCCAAACCAAGATCTGAATCCTCAGGGGGGAGTACAGGGTACTTCCTACATTTACGATTTCGGCACAACTCCGAATACCAGAACGGCTGTTTCTCAGAAGGTACGTCTTCTGACTCCGGCTTATGGTAGCACCACCGGATTGAGTCAGATCGGTGTTGTCGGTTCTTTTAACCCGACTCACTCCAGGGACGTCACTGAGGTTCGCGGCATCGGTTTTGGTGACAAGGTAGCCGAGCTGGTTCCTTCTGTGTCAGCGGTAATCACGGCCTCTTTTGAGAGGGCGATGCTTTACCTGAGTGACATGTTTGCTGCAACGGGTTACGGAAGCGGTTTGAACGGCCCTGTGAGGGCTTTGAGCCACCACCGTTGGCCTTTTGACATCGAGCAGCAGCTGGTCTTCTCCTCGCTGGCAGACTGGGATCTCGGGGCTGCTAACCAGGGCGTCAGTGGTACCCAGGGTCAGTGGGACGGTGGTATCAAAGCTGTTGATTTTCCTCAGACGACGGTAGATGACAGTAATAACTACCAGACTCGGGGTCATACGGCGATCATCACGATTTACGAGGCCTGCTGGTTCAATGACTACTCCTTCACCCTGTCGAAGGACGAAGGTCAGATTATGGAGTCGGGCGGTGTAACCGTTTCTGACGTCCACGACCTCGGTTCGGTATACGGTGAGTTCATGGCGACGGGTAATGACCCGACCATCGGACAGACCGGATCGATTAGGTTTGAGACGGCCTAATCGTATAGTTCCGATTAGTGTAGAAAAATCTTCTACGTCCTAACCAGTTTTGGGGGTCGAGGGGACTATACGC
>WJJK01000268.1 GCA_014729705.1 Candidatus Altarchaeales archaeon
GAGATATACAAAGAAGGAATTTGGCCTGGAGATTTTGCAGCGCTCTGCTACCCAGGCCCACGACCACAGTCCCTCCCGGCCTCTGGTTTTCCTGGATATCGATGGGGTCTTGAATCACTATCGGTGGTGGGACTATGCCGCAGAAAATATGAACCGGGCCTACGTGGAGGGTGATGATCTTCACCGTCTTTCCATCGACCCGGTCAGTGTTGTGTGGGTGAACCGTCTCCTGACCCTGTCTGATGGGCTCCTTGTCATCTCCAGTACGTGGAGGGTCTCCTTTCCTTTTGAGGAGCTGAAAAGGATTCTAGGAATGGTTGGAATCAACCAAGACCTGATCATTGGTCGAACCCCGGAGTACAAAAATGCTCAGAGAGGTTGGGAAATAGAGGATTGGGTGGAGAAATTCGGCCCCTGTGTAGGGTATGTAGCACTAGATGATGACTCCGACTGGGGTGACATTGAAGAACACTGGTGCCTGATCGATAGGAAAGTGGGATTTACTGAAGACGATCTCGAAAAGGCGCTGGAAATTCTGGAGCTGTGAACTGTTCTTTGATTTCTCCTCAAAAGTGACCTTATTTGTCCATATGCGAAGGTGAGAAGGGAAAGTTCGACCCCGAATCGAAGAAATCCTATCCAAACTTACCTGCCCTCAATATTTTATCTATATCTCACTAGAGTGAGGAAAAGGGAAGGAATATGCCCAGGAATCTCCATCAACTTGGTCTTCAGATTTCGGTTCCCCAGAAAAAATGGTTGGAGGAACAAGCAGAAGAGCTTGGAATCTCTATCCAAGAGGTTATTCGAAGGATGATCGATGAGTTTAGGGGCGTGAAACTTACGGGGATTACTGGTTCTAATTTGGAGTCCGACTCTTGAAAGTGACACGGATACTCGTAACGGATACCCCCACAGACCTCCACAGGATCTGTAAAGTTACGGGTTTCTTACGGGCTGATATCTGGCGTCGGTACGGTGCCTTGGGGACTGTCGGGAAAAATGCCGACAAAATAAGGAAAGAAATAACAGCTCGTAAGCTCTATAAAGGTTTGGATGTAGACGGAACAATCCGGGCGGAAACCACCAAGGATATCGTCAACGATATCCTGACCTACAAAGCTGCGGCCAAAGAAAAGGTCAAAAAGGCTATCGCCCGGAAACCTAAGGGGGAGCGTAAGCTCCTGTACACTTTTCTCAAATCCGATCGATGGTTGGAGGATTCCTTTCTCCACCGTCAGATGAGGAAACATTTCCGTCATGGGGTTTCCCACACGGATAATCAGTTCATTGCCAGGTCCGATAAAGTTCGAGTGGGGTTCGTAAACGGTTTCCTGACCGTTACGATTAAGATTGCCCGGAAATACGGAAAAAACATAACCCTGACAACTACCTCTAATGGTAAAAACGTCAACCTGATTGGTTCCAATCTCCGCATTATCGTCAAAGAAACCCACACCGAAATACATTACAGTATCGACAAAGAAGAAAGCCGCTCCTGCGGAGACCAGGAAATCGGTGTCGATAAAGGATACTCGGAAGCTTTTGTAGATTCTGATGGATACCATCACGGTACCAGATTCGGTGCCGTGATGTCGGAGTACACCGACAAGGTTTGTAAAACAGGAAAGGCACGGAACAAACTCCATGCCCTGGAAAAGAAATATCGGAAGGCAGGGAAAATTCAGAAGGCTGATAATATCAGAACTCACAACCTGGGCCGGAAGAAACTCAACTCCCGGAAAAACAAAACTCAGCAGAGGCTCCGAAACATAGTTTTCAAGGCTGCTCATTCTATTGTGGATAAGGCAGAAACGGTTGCTTCAGAGGATCTGACCTCTCCGATTGCGAATAAGCAACCTTGGAAGAAATTCAACCGAAGAATGAGCGGGTGGGCCAAGGGCGTCTTAGCCGAGGCTCTAGATTCTGTATGTACGCAGCGTGGAGCCAGCCATGTGCTGGTAAACTGTGCCTATACGTCGCAAATGGACTCCTTGACCGGCTCCAGGCCGACCACAATGCTGCGAGGAATGTGCTGGCC
>WJJK01000269.1 GCA_014729705.1 Candidatus Altarchaeales archaeon
GCACCGGAAGAGGGGTCGGGGGCGGGAAGGGAGCAGCCCCGGGGTGATCCTAACCGGCTCCCGTTCGGTTCCGAACAGAAAAGAAAAGTGAAAATAGTTTGTTCGGAAGCGAACCTGGTCCGGTAAGGGGTGGACACCGGGACCGGTCAGGACAGATATTTCGCTTTCTCTGTTCGGAAGCGAACCAGCTCCGGTAGGAACGGCACCGGAAGAGGGGTCGGGGGCGGGAAGGGAGCAGCCCCGGGGTGATCCTAACCGGCTCCCGTTCGGTTCCGAACGGAAAAGAAAAATGAAAATAGTTTGTTCGGAAGCGAACCTGGTCCGGTAGGGACGGCCTCGGGACAAGGAGGGAGGGCGTTTTTCTTGTTCGGAAATGAACCAGACTCGGTTAGGATCACCCACGAGAGAGGGCCGGAGAGATCCTGCCCTGCGAGAAAAACCGAAGAAAATCTGTTCGGAAGCGAACCTAGTCCGGTTAGGCTCCGCACCCATGCAGGGAGCATGCGGACACGGGCTGCGGCAGCCCTCGAGATTTTCTCAAAATAATCTGTTCGGAAGTGAACCAGGCGGGGCTATATGGGGCTTCCTTGAAAGGGGCCGGTGCTGAAATAAATCGATTTTGTTTCCACGGATCCGATTCCCGTCCGTCACCACTATCAGAGACACAACACGGCCGCGACGGCCACAACGGAGGCTATGCAAATGGCAAAGGTTCACTTCCCCAAAATCATGGCTCTGACCCTGTTCGTTCCCGCCGCCATGGCGAAGAACAAGGGCTTCCTGCTCGCTTCCGAGTACCGGAAGCGGACCGGCGTCCGTCTCTCCCCGAAGTCCATCCGCGTCGTCCCCACGGACAGCGCCGAATGGCTCGTCGAGGAACGGTGCTGGAACCAGGAGATCCAACGGACGGAGCCCAACCTCCCCGCCGCCCCCATCCCCGCCGACGTGCGCTCCGCCATGGTGCGCCGCTGGCGCCAAGGCGCGCTGGGGCTCCGCTCCTAAACACTTCGCCGCCCCCGCACGAGGCGCTTCCGTCGGCGCCTCCTCTGCGGGATATTTTTTTGTTTTTTATCTGTTCGGAAGTGAACCAAGGCCGGTAAGGGTAGCCTCGGTTCGATGGTGTCGCGGGAGCAGAAGGGACACCGAAACGGGATCCTAACCGGCTCCCGTTCGTTTCCGAATACGAAAAGAAAATGAAAATATCTCGTTCGGAAGCGAACCAAGGTTGGTAAAGACAGACACCGGGTAACGGTTGGACAGGATCTGTCCAGAAATAAAATCGGAGAAACTTTGTTCGGAAGTGAACCTGGTCCGGTTAGGACAGACACCGGGTAAAGGCAACCGCCGAGCGGCGGAGCCGCAGGGCTGCCGCGAGCCCTGATTTTTCCCACAGAAAGTTTGTTCGGAAGCGAACAAGGCACGACTACGGGGACCGTCTAAAATCCTGGAAAGTGTGTTCCCTACTGTATAATGATGCATTTTCTTTCCACGGATCCGATTCCCGTCCGTCACCACTATCAGGACGGGGAATCGAATAGGCGGGACGGAGAGTGAAACAAAAATCACTTTTCTTTCCACCGAATCGATTCTGGTCCGTCACCACTATCAGAGGGGGCGATGGTCGCCGCCTCGCACACACACACGTTCCTCGGAGGGAATGGGCACTATGAACGACAACAATCACAACAACGTCGAGACCAACACCGCCACCGACGCGATCCCGATGGGAAACGACGTCGCTGCCAACGTGGTTGCCACATTCTCGGAGGACGCCGAGTCCACCGTACCGGCACCCGTCGAAAGCGACGAAGGGAACCTTCGCTTCGCGGATCTCGATCTGGACGAATCCCCCGAGACTCCTGCCCTTCCGGCAGTGGTCCCGGAGCGTCCGATGCTCGAGATCGATGGTGTGGACGTGGAATCCGCCCCATCGGAGTCGGTGTCTTCGGAAGGTGCCGCACTGGCTGCGCTGAACAAGGCAGGCCTCAATTTCGAGGTCAAACTGGTTCAGCCGGTCGTTGCGCCCCAGGATATCCCCTACGGCAGTAGTTGGGTTCAGCCACCCAATGCGGAGGAATTCAACTACTGTATGAGGATGGACACCGGGCGCATTTTCGGTGTCACTTCTCCTGACTACGGATTCGTCCAGCCCTCGGAGCTGGCCGAACTCGTGGACGCAGCCCTGCCGGAAGGCGCTGGCGATGTCAAGGTCCGGTCGTCGGCTTTCGGTGATCATCTCTGGTTCGACTGCGAGCTTCCCGAAGGGACGTTCGAGGTCACGCCGGAGATGCAAGCTGACGCCGACAGTAGGGGATGGGTCCATGTGGATCCCCGTGTCGACGGGCGCACTCCTGTCAAGGCCAAGCTCCTGTTCAAGCACGCCTATGGCGGCAAGGGGAGCTACGATGTGTGGATGCTCCTGGAAGCCCTCATCTGTGGCAACGGCATGCGGGTCGCGCTGCAGGATGGCAAGCGCCAGCTCAAGATTCGCCACACGGTGAACTTCGAGTCCCGCGTCCAGGATCTCCGCCGGGCCTTCGAAGTCGCGGGCGGGGCCGTCAAGGCTTTCACAGGCATCCTACAGGAAGCCGGTCGGACTCAGATCACGTTGAAGCAATTCGACGAATACTGCGAGCACCTTTTCCCCGGAGAGTCGACGCAGGCGAAGAACAAGCGCAAGCGCCTGGCTCTGCTGAACAGCACCGCTGTCGGCTGCGCACCCGGCACGGCGTGGGGAGCACTGCAGAGTGCAACCTATTTCGCCACGCACGAGACCGAAGTCAGGGTGCAGGGCCGAAGCCTGAAACACTACACCCTCGATGACCCGAACTCGCTCAACGGGGCGCAGATCGAGTCAATCCAGGGGCAGGCCCGGCTGGAAGCCATGGCTTATGGCAACAGTGGAGCTTTCACTGAAAAGGCCCTCCAGTATGTGACCAACAACTGGATGGAGCTGAGCTGACAAGCTCCCCCGGCTTCGGCCGGGGTACAATCTACCCTCGAAACAGACGCCCAGAAGGCGGTAGGGGAAACAGCGAGTAGACATACCCTGTACGCGCAACTACAGGATTGACGAAAGTTAGAGGAACCTTTTACTGCTAGTCGGTGGTCTGCAACTCATAGAGTTGCGCCTGTGAGATGCAAGGCAGCGGGTTCGAATCCCGCCGAGGGTATCCCTCCGATTGTCTCCGCCCCCCTGGCAAGCGGCCAGGGGGAGCCGGGGGCAATTTTTCGGGGTTTTATGTGTTCGGAAGCGAACCGAATCCGGTGAAGATCAACGGATCACCTCAACAGGGCGCGGAAAAGGCGCCTCTTCCAAGGGATCCTTACCGGCTCCAGTTCGCTTCCGAATGGGGAATCGCACGATAAAAATAAATCAATTTTGTTTCCACGGATTCGATTCTCGTCCGTCACCACTATCAGGACAGACAATAAGGAGGGAACATGCCGAAGTATCACACGATCGGAGAACTGCTCAACACGGAGACCGGAGAGGTCACCCCCCTGGAATGCATCCTGGTGGAGACCGAAGACGATCTCCGAGCAGCCCTTGGAATGCCTTCCGCCAAGTGCGAGGGCTGCGAGTACGAACACGATCCTTACGCCCCCTGCGAGGAATACGGCTGCGTCAAGAGCCCGGAGACTCGCGTGGGCAGAATGTTCAGCGAACGCTGATTTTCTTTCCACGGATTCGATTCCCGTCCGTCACCACTAACAGGACGGACAACAAAGAGAGAGGTTAAATGAAAGAACAACTCGTTACTTGTAACGGCTGCGAAGCCCTCGGCGTCGAAGATTCCGAGATTCTCCTGAAGGACGCCTTCGACACCGATGAAGGGTGGTATCTCTGCGAAGGGTGTCACGAAGACTGGCAGGACTCTTTGCAGTCCCAGTTTCGGGACGACCTAGAACGAGGGCCTTCCGATTATTGGCTCTGAAGCCTCCGGCCCCGGCCGGTTTTTTTGATCTTTTCCTGTTCGGAAGCGAACCGGGCCCGGTAGGGTGACAACCCAAAACAGGAAGACTTGCGCCAAAAAAAAAATAAATCACTTTCTTTCCACCGATTCGATTCTCGTCCGTCACCACTATCAGGA
>WJJK01000270.1 GCA_014729705.1 Candidatus Altarchaeales archaeon
CCCAAGAGGATCCCCGCCGTTTGAGCCTTTAATCTTTTTCACTTCCTCTAATGTATAGGTTTTATGTAAAAGAAAACTGCTTTCCCCCTGGATAGCTATGTGTTTTATTGGCGTCAAACACTTATGTTATCTGATATGAAAAGGGAGTTCAAGGTTTTTGGGATAGGGTTGTTCATAGTTTTTGTGGTAGGCTTCAGCTTACTCGGAGACTCCCCTGCCGCCGATTCTAAAGCTTCCCCCGCCTTAAATAATAGTTTTGGGGTTTCTGGGGGGAACCTTGGTTGTCAGACAGACCACAGAGAGCCTGGTTTCCGCTGCCCCAACGCCCGACTACCCTCTGAGGGGGAGGACAAGAAATTGACTGAGAAATGCTCAGCCTGCGCCAACCACGCGTTGAACGGCGGCGCCTGCCCGGGAAAATATATTTAACCAATCAATACCCTAAATTCTTTTTAATGTCCACTGTAACCCGGCCCCGACCTAAACCCCAGTTTCCCGTGGAGTTAATGGGGGTTCATAAAACTTTTGTTTTGGATGCAGCCTCCGGGGAGAGGGTTTACGCGGAAATCCGGCCAATCACGGAAACCGATTTAAGTCAGGTGCAGCAGATAAGTCAGGGATACTCTAAACCCGCTCAAAACACAGCGTCCTACGTATTAGCGACCAAAGATAAGGGCCGGGATAAGGTTGAGGGCATCTTATGCGTCTCACCCGGCAAACACAACAACACAAACTCCCTGTCGGTTGACGGTGTGGATTGTGCCCCAGAAAACATGCGGGATTCAGATAACCGAAACCTAAGATACGTTGGTTCAAGGTTGCTTGAATACGCAGTAAAAATAAGCAGAAGAGAGGGTTTAAAAGGCAGACTTCACATGCTTGCCCGCGACACCCAGGCCCGGCAGTTCTATGAAAACCTGGGGTTTGACGGGGAGGGTATTATTAAATCAGGGAAACATTTTTTTCTGCCAGAGAAAAACGCAGATAAACTAGTTAAACACCTACAGAATAAAATCAAGCCACCAAATATTTATTCAACCTAAAAAAAACACGCCCTTCTTTGTATAAACGGTTTTAAGCAGCAGACACCCTCTTCATCAACGCTGAGTCCATCCAACCCCTCCAATATATCTTAAAACCAGCCTATAAAGCCCTCCGCAGTCGAAGGATGAGAGTCTAATCCACGAGTTTGTTCTGCCTAAGCTGAAGTAGGGTACTCTCAAGGTTGCCACGCACAATCTCCGAATCAACTGATATGCCAAGCAATTGTTTATAGGTGTCTGTGATCTGTTTTATATGGGTCTGCCCGTCGCACAACTTCCATAGAATGCCGACTGTCGGGTCAATGTTGAACCGCTGCCCTTCCCGGTTAGTCAGGAAAAACTTGTCCCCCTCATCCTTAGTCAACCTCCCCTTAGCCTGTGGATTCATGGTAGCATACATTTACTAAACAAACAATAAAAATATTCAGCCCCTGCAACTTAAACAAACCTTAGAAGGGGTTTCATCCAAACACCCTCCTTTAATGTCCGCATCCTCAATCAAGGTGCAGTAGACGTCGTTTGAAAGCTTTAAGGCAAGATCCCTGAAGCACCCATCCTTTTTCATACCATCCTTTATGCGGGTGCAGTAGTGGGTGTTATTGGATTTCAAGGCGAGGTCTGTGAAACACAAATCACTTAACCGGCTGCTTTCAATAGCTTCACAGAGGCTGTGGTTGCCTGTTTCCCTGGCTTCAATAAGCCGCCAGTTATCCTTTACCGTAGTTGAGGGGATGGATGTAGTGCTAGTGGTTGTGGTGAATTCAACCTCCCCCACCTTACCCCAGGAACCATTGAGGACTTCAAAATAATCGGCTACCCAGTCAAAAAAAACCCTGAAATCCAGCGCCATTGCGTTTATGCAAAACAACATACACAAAAGGGTTGTTAAAAGATTTTTATGTAACGCAGTCATCTACTTGTTAGCATAAAAGAAGATGAGCCTAAAAAGATGTGTGGGGTGCACGCGATGCTGCAGGCACGTAACGCTTGAAATAGACGCCCCCGAAGACGAGGAGGACTTTGAAAACATAAGATGGTATCTGCTTCACCAAAACGTGTCGGTCTTCAAGTCAGACGATGAATGGTACGTTGAATTCCACACCCCCTGCAGGATGCTGTCGGAGGATGGGGGATGCCGGGTATATGAGCAACGCCCCAAAATATGCAGTGACTACGACCCCTCAGAATGTGAACTAAACGGTCAATACTGGGATGTGAGATTCACATGCCCCGAAGAATTAAGTAAATACCTTGGGAAACAGTAGAACCCGCTTCTTTTGGTTTATATACTTATTTCTTGTATATTTTGTCCACAAAAAAAATGGCTTTAATGACACAAGGTAGGGTGTGCAGGCTTACACGCGGAAGAGACGCAGGCAAAACCTGCATAGTCTTATCGGAGGCAGAGGAAAACAAGGTTAAGGTAGTGGGCCCGCAAATCAAGCCTAGACAGGTTAACTTACTTCATCTTGAACCCACACCCGACATAGTTGACGCCGGAGAGAAAACCACCCAAGAGAAGGCAACCCAGTTAATCGAAGACCTCTGAACCTTTTTTCTATTTTTTTTTGTTTCGAAATTTGAATCAAAAAAAAAACATGGGACAAACAAAAAACATATGTGTTAAAGACGAATCCGAAACCAACCCTAAATACGGTTGCACGCCACTTCACCGGCCAATAGATGAATACGTGCATAAGGGTTTTTTAGTCCTAGATAAACCGGCAGGCCCCACCAGCCACCAGGCTGTAGCCTGGGTGAAGGAGATATTCAGCCTCAAAAAAGCAGGTCACTCAGGCACCCTAGACCCTAAAGTAACAGGCGTACTGCCCACAGCCTTAGCGGAATCAACGAAAGTCCTGCAAGCCTTGTTTGGAGCAGAGAAACAATACGTCTGCCTTATGAAACTACAC
>WJJK01000271.1 GCA_014729705.1 Candidatus Altarchaeales archaeon
ACCCACGTGCGTTAAACACAACATCACCCAAAAGATGAACGTATATTCCTGCATGGAACCGGGGACACCCCACTCCTATTGTCAAAACCAAACCCGCCATAAAACTCTAACTCAATGCGTATTCAGGGGTCAGAAATGCGTGGAAGGAATATCCTACTGCCAAGACGGAGCCAGCTGCTTCGACTGTCAACTAAACCAGGGGGAGGAGGGAATAGACTGCGGGGGACGATACTGTGAAGACTGCGCAACCCAACCCGAAGAATATGCAGTGAAAAAAATAAGAAACAGCCCCGCAACCCAATACCAGGGCTATGAAATACAGCTTGACCACATACCCACCCCAGTATCCACTAAATGCCGCTCCCGCGCAGTAATAGTAGTCATCAATCCTGACGGCATACCCTACCGAGACCAGGAAATAAGCCGATACAAAACACTCAACATCACAGGACACCCCCGCCTACAAATAGGGTTTATGAACGCAACCGAAGCAGATGTTACAGTATGGCTGAAAGCCACCTGGAGGTAACCCCTGATCCCCCTTATAAACCAAAAACACCCTTAAAATAAGACCCAAAAAACACTTCAAAAAACTTGCCTCCGCGGCTCAACGGCTCGCTCCGTTGACACGCGAGTGGCCCTTATGGCCCACACAAAAAAAGGCAAAGCAAAAACACTTCAAAAAAAATTGCCTCCGTGGCTCAGTCTGGCAGAGCGGCAGACTTGTAAGTCGGAGTTTCCCGACGAGAAAGAGCGGATTTCGACTTCGTCTCAATCCACCAAAAAAGCCGGTGAGCAAAGACCGAAAAATCTGCATGTCGTGGGTTCAAATCCCACCGGGGGCTTTTATTTAATTTTGGTTAGTTTGTTTATTATGTAGTAGGTGTGCCAGCCTTTATTGGTTAGGTAGTAGTTGGTTCTCTTAGGGTTTTCAGCGTCTTTTTTCCGAAGTATTTGGTGTTCACTAAGTTCTTTAAGTCTTTGTGAGAGCATTTTTGGCGTCACATTGTTTAATCTTCTTTTCAGTTCCATGAATCCTAGTGTGTCAGCGTGGTATAGTTCCTTTATTATGGGCATGCTCCATCGTTTGCCAAGCACTTTGATGTAGGGATTGCATGTCATATTATTTTTCCACCTCCCTGTTTTTTTTTTTATTCGTCGTTTTTATGTTTGGGGAGAAAGCAGTCCCCGTATACTGCGTATAGGCAGTCTGCTGTTTTTTTAGGGTTAGTCCCGTCTTTTTCGTAGAATAAGCATTTGTTTGGTTCAAGACAATAACCGTTCATGCCAAAACACCTCGTTTTTTTTTTAGATATATATAAGTATGGGCGAATATATAGTTATTCACAATAAAATATATATTTTTTTTTGTTTATGGATGCGCGCAAGATTCAGGAAACTGGGGGCTCCTCCTACATCATTACTCTGCCCAAAAGATGGGTGGAGGATAATCACATCAAAAAAAAACAGCCAGTGGGTTTGACAATAAACTCAGATGGCAGCCTAACCATCACCCCCACAATTACAGATGATGTTTTTGAGAAAACCCTCAGACTTGATGCAGACCAATTTAGGCAACAGGCTTTTTTGTTTAGGATGCTTGTTTCAGCATACTTTATGGGATATACTCGAATACAAATCTGCTCCAAAACCAAGCTGACTCCAGCCCAAAGAGACGCGATCACGGACTTTATTCAAACCGCCATAGGCCCTGAGGTGATGCGGGAGACTGATAGAGAACTTACTATAAAAGACCTCCTTAAACCAGATGAGATGCCAATCGAAAACACAGTAAGTCGACTGCAAATACTCGTCTCCTCCATGCACGAAGAGGCTGTGAAATCCTATCTAAACGGTAAGACCAAACTAGCCTGGGAGGTGGTGAATCAGGACAAGGAAATAGACAGGCTATATTGGCTTGTTGCCCGGCAATACCACATGGTCCTGCGCCAAAATGTTTTAGCCAAGAATATGAAGTCAACCCTGCATGAGGCAGCCTTCTACTTTGAGGTTTCAAGAAAGATGGAGAGGATGGGCGACCATGCCGTTAAAATAGCCAAACAAACCTCTAGATTCAAGCCAAAAAAAGAGCTTAGAGATGAAATAATGATTGCAAGCCGTCAAGCGCTTGAAATGTTTGAAAATAGCATAAAATCTTGGTTCAAAAAAGATCTTGAGAAAGCCAACCACGTCATTGACTCAAAAAAGCAGCTGCTTGTTGACTGCGATAATTTAACCGCAAAATCATTGAAGCTAAGGCAACCCAGAACCACCGCCGCAATATATGTTACGGAGAGCATAAAAAGAACCGGACTTTATTCAGCCAATATCTCCGAGTCAGTATTAGACTACCTAATCCATAATGTGACCTGAGAAAATGTCTTTTTCAACGTGGATAAACGGTTTTAGGCACTACATAGTGTCTCACCAGAGATCCTCAAAACCAAAAACAATAATACTTGCCCTAACACTCCTAACCCTTACTATGCTGCGCATACACTCCTTGACTGCCTTCTTATTCACATTGGTGCTGCCTGGATATCTATTAACCTACCTTCTCATACCCCGAAAAACCCAAGCTAAAAGATTCATCTTAAGCCTTCCCCTATCTCTTTTGGTTTTGTTTCCTCTAAACACCCTGTCTCTTTTAGGAATACCGCTTACCAAAACCCTTCTATCTACGGTTTATCTGACAATCAACCTATCTCTTTTCATAAAATACCGGCATAAAATTCTTTCTCAACTGAAAGAATCCTTCAACGAAACAACGGTAAACGAACTTCTGGCCTGCCTTATATTAATTTTGTTTATAGTAGTAATCTGGACTCCCACCCTAGTGAGCTCAGGCATCCCTAAAGCCCATGGAATAATATACTATTCGCGGGCGGAAGAAACCATAGCCTCCCTAGAAAGCAACCTGCGGTTTCCGCTTTGGAGCCTATTCCAGGAGATGGGCTACCCGATATTCACCTTCGACCCCCCATATTACTTCCAAGCCCAAGCCATACACCACCTTATGAGTTGGGAGGATTTTTTGCTGATAAACTTCAACACCTACCTACTTTACGCCCTAATAATACTTGCGCTATCCCTTTACCTGCTGCTTAGACACCACTTAAAGAACTCCCCACTCAACGCCTTTATCGCATGTCTTTTTTTAACGTCCTCAAACCATCTGGTCTTTGAGGGGGCAGTCAACGGATACACGAAGATGATTACCGCAGCACCTGTTTTCCTAGCCCTACTATCAGCCTACCTAACCTACGTTAAAGGTCAGGGGAACCCTAGGCTCATAGTCTTAATATCCTCCGCCCTCATGCTTTATTATCCCGGCTTTCTCGTTGCTTTCGTTATCTTGGCCTCCACACACTTGCTTATCTTAGGGGATAAAAAGTTTTTAAGAAATCAAACCCACGAAATAATAACCTCGCTTCTACTGATCCTTCTTATCACTGGATTCTTCCTTGCACCCAACCTATTAAACCAAAAATACACAAAACAAAATCCCTATGAAGTGCCTACACTTAATCTGTTGAATGAGAATCATCTAACCTATCTCTTCGGTTTCTCAGACAAAGTTCGAGGCGCGTTCGACCTGAAACTCACAGGCTTCATAACATTATGCGCTGCTTTTTCATTTTTTGTGTCAAGAAAAAAAACATTCAAGGCCACAACCCTTATACTAGTTTTCTTGTTTTGCTCTTTTTTAATCCAAACCCATCCAACAATCTCCAAGATGGTCTACTTTAGAACCGCAAACCTAACCCTCCTGCTACTTTTCATAATCCTTTTTTCTCAAAGCATTCAGATACTCATACAAAAACCTAGAATCTATAAACCCTTGCTTGCGGCAGCATTAATTTTTTACCTGCTTTTCCTCCTCCCAAACGCGGTTAAGCGGACTCGAAGCGGCTTCACAGAGTATTTCCCCTCAGGCAACGGAGAAGAAGAGATAATTTTTTTGAAAAAACAATCCTTCGGCAGAATAATCTCCTACGACATCTACCCCCACGCAATAGACAGTTTCCTCTCAAGACACACCCTAAAACCCGCATTAGGCGGAGGATTCTTTCAAGCCCACTACTCCCCACTGCCTGACATGGTTTACGGCCTCTCAGAGAAGACAAACGTGGGAGATGAATTCTACACCCTCCCTGCGGAATTAGATTATGATTTAGCGTTCAACCTATTCCACCGGACGTTCATGAAATACGTGTTGGTAGGCGACTGCAGGGGGAACACGGGGGATGCGGCGGCGATCATTAAAACA
>WJJK01000025.1 GCA_014729705.1 Candidatus Altarchaeales archaeon
ATGCCATAATAAATGACAGGGCCGTCGATGCCAATATAATCAGCCTGTCCCTGACTGATAAAAACAGGGTTAACCGGCCACCCGACCGTCATAACCTGATAAACGTTGATTTGCGGCTTCTGGGGCCATCGACGCCCAACCTGCTTATCATGCGAGAAATCCAGGATGACATCAACATCATCAATTGCCGATTCAACTAAATTAGGAAATTCGGCTTCGTCATTGGCTGTAAAAGTAGCTTGCGGCGAATCTGTCTTGGCTGCGAGTAAAACATCAATGCCTTTTTCCTGGAAGCCCCGATGCAACCAGGCTACTTCCCGTTCCATTCCCCCATAGCCTTCTGGGGGAGTTTTGATAGCAGCAGTTGATACAAGTAATATTTTCATCTTATGATTGTCCTTGAAGTTGACTCCAAGCTTTGATTAATCGCCAAAAAAGTTCTTTGCTTGCGTAATGTAATTGCCATTGTAAGGTCTTATGATGTCTAATTCTAATAATCCTAAAAGACCATAACCCTAACCTTATTTGGGCTATTGCTTTCCTTTGCCATTCATCCATTAACCAATGGGGTGGTAAAAATAACATCAGTCTACAAACGATGTACGCAAACTAAGAACAAATACAACGCCAATGATTAGCAAATTTTTGAAGTTATCTTCAACAAAGTCAAAAAAAAGGCTACCCAACATCACCAAAAACAATAGCCATAACCCTGCCGCTAACAATTTAGATCCTTTTGCATACCAACGATATTCCATTTTCTTTCAATTTCCTCCCATTTGAAATGGCAAAGTTCGGGGTGAACAATATCTGCGATCTCCGGACGGTAATCAACTCCCAAAAACCTGGCCAGCCTTTTTATTTCTTCATCAGGTAATAATAAGACTTTTCGGTAATGGAATCCTGTCAATAGCCCTATAAACCGTTCTAAAGCCTTATCTATAGCAGCTACATAACGAAACGTAATATCCATAGCCTGATCATAATCTAGCCCTGGATTAGCCCTCATCAAGCTCATTGCGCTTTCCAGCGGATGCCGCATAATGTGAACTACCCGAATGTCAGAATCGTATACATTGACCGTATTAATCACATCGCCAAACATAAAGGCAATGCGAGGATCCTTGAATCCCCACAAAGGCTGTATTGCTCGTTCTTTGATTAGCTGCAAATATTCGTTGCGATAGCGCAACCAATTATACGGTCTGGGTTTTTTCCAATCACCAATGACCCGTTCATGAAAAAGCTGCAACTCTTTGTCCTCAAAGGTGTTGCTCACCTGCTGGCCAGAGGTTGGGTTCATGGCCACACCCAGGTTGAACAGCAGGGCAGCCATTAGACTTGTGCCCCCTCTATGTTGTCCGAGAACGATGATGCAAGTCATTCGGTTTCTTCCTTATTACTCAAGCTATCTTCTATTTCTTGTTGTTGTTTTAACACGTACTGGATAACTTGATGCAATTGTTGTAGTCCAGATAGCCCCCCTGTAATTTTGATAGATGACCACTCTTCAGGAAGAGACGACTTGTAATGTCTGTCATACTCTATATAAACAGACACACTATGCGGGATCCACTTTTTATCTATAGTATGATCAAGGTTAACAACGCTAGTTTGCATAAAAGTTTGATTTAAGACTACTCGATATGGACCAAGCTGTCTTGTGATTTTATATTGTTTTTTGATTTGTACTTTTACTTCCCCCATTTTGCCCCCTCATATTTAGGCCATTTCTCAAAAAACTTATCACCATTAACGTGATCATGTTCTACAGAAACTTTGGCCGTCCAGGAGCCGCCTGTCTCTTGATCTTCTGAAACTTTAGTGACTCCATCCCCTAAAATCAATGTAACGCCGGCCTCATATAACCGAATAGCAAAATCTCGGTCATCAAAGCCCATTGAACCATCAAACCACTCATCAAAGCCCTCGACTCGTTCCCAATCTATTGCCCAGACCGAGTTGGAACCGGTGCTAACCCAGATGTCTACCAGAGAATCACCAGGACTTTGAATTGCAATCTCCTGGGCTTCGTTAATTGAATCTCGCCCAGAAGCCTCGTAAGCAAACACGGCCACCCGATCAGGATGTAAAATGTGGTATAGACAATGGATAAACAATGTGTGATCGTCAATAAAATTGCCATCATCGAAAAAGATAATCAGGTCATTGTTAGCCAGGGAAAACGCTAAATTCTGGGCCGCACAATAGGCCGGTCTGTCATCTTCCCTGCGTTTCATTGCAACATAATTGACCGGAAATTTGTAGCCCAGATAAGAATCAACATATCCGCTGTCATGAGAACCGTCATTGACCACAATTACTTCCATTCTAGAAAAGTCAATGTGAGCTTGGTTGTTTAATTTAGATAATAATTTCAACAGGGATTTGGGACGCTTATAGGTTGTAATCAAGACAGATATTGAGGGATGTTTTATTGTGGTAATCATCTTGGCATATCCTCAATATAAATTGCCGGATTATTAGGGTCAAACCACAATACCCAACCGCCCCCATAAGTATAACGAAGGGCATTTTTGGGCATCGGTCGCCCGGTAAAGACAGGAGTCAATCTCTCTCCCTGAGTAACAACCTCGCAGCCTAATTCAGCTAATATCATCCTGGCTGTCTGTTTCGGATTCGGTAATTGTTTTTGCTTCATCAAGTAATTCCAGGGCCTTTTCTGTTGGGCGATAGCCGGGTACAGTCTGTATCCGATCACTGATTGTTTTAACCCTCACTTTACAGACCTCAATTAAGCCGTCCTCTTTGAGTCCTCGCAGTAGTCTGGAAAGTTGATCTCTACGGTATCTATTGGGATCCCAATCCAATGCTTCCAAAATTTGTCGGGATGATAACCCCCTGGATTCGTGCGGTTGGGCTAGGGCCTCTTCAAGAAGTCTAAGAATCCCTTCCTGGTCGATTCCGTGTTCTCTTTCGTACTCTGTGACTCTGTCCATGCTTTAACCCTCGGTGCCCACCTGATATATTTTTCAACGTGATAACCTTCTTCACCTATTAGCAGGGCACAACTTCCAACAGGTAACCCTTTCCCCCTTCCTATTTTGTAACCATACCCGGTTGACAATTGCCAACTGGGTATCCCCACGACTCTAATTCGATAATTATCAAACGAGTCTGATTTTTGATGAGTGTGCGCCCGAAATGCAATATCGGGTGCCCGGACTATTCCCCGTTCAGCGTAATTAAGACTGAGATCCGCAGCCTGATTTAAGGCTGCATTGGCTTTAGTCCACTCACGCTGTCCCCCAGACCCGTGATGTAAATAATCTGACAATACATCCATCAGGTCTAATTGCAGATGGTACCAACTCCAACCACCATGATCTGTCTGAACAGCATTGAAGTTTTTAGCCAGGGCCTCTTCTGCTTGCCCAGCTTCCCCCACATGGGCGGCAGTTCCTCGGACAAAAAACGAATAGGCCGGATTACGTTTGTAACCTTCATCCAAACACTGTTCAGCGGCCCTGATATGGTCGTTGATATTAGGCGACCACGTTTGTACATTTCTATGGTGTTGCCCTTCAATCAGGTCGCCTAGATGAACCAAAAACAGTTGCGGGCGTTCTTTGGGGGTATCCAATAGCTTATCAATCATATCCCAATAGGCCATAAAATTGACCCACAACCACCCCTGAAGCTTAGATTGGCGATAAGTACCACCGTCATCTAATGTGACGGTGGGGGGACACAAAGCCGTTGTCCCCCCACAATGATAATCGGATGTTATTGCTATTACAATCTTGTAATCGGTCATAACTGTATCGTGTTTGGCTGTATTCCAGATGTAAAATAGTGATCGGTTTTCCAGACATCAATTTTCTCAGAGCCGCATTGTGGGCAACGTTCTTTTGTTTTTACTAGGTACTTTTTTTCTGTTTCAACTCGGGTCACATCAAGTATTTCAGTGAATTTCCAATCGTGTTCACAGCCGATCAGATTGGCTTCTTCGGTTAAGAAAGTGTCACTTGAAACGAAGTCAGATTTTCTCCAATTACTCATCTTTTCTCCAAGTTGCGGGTTACACAGGCGATCTATCGGTTTTATAAGTGCTGATCTTTTTTGAACCACACTTAAGGCAATGTTCTTTGGTTTTTACCAAATATTTTTGTTCTGACCGAATAGGAGTAACACTAAGAAGCGAGGGGTATTTCCAATTGTGCCGGCAGTTGGTTGCTTTTGCCCTTTCGGTCAAAATAATATTACTTGAAATCAAAATAGATTCTCCCCAATTGTCAGTTATGTTTTTTCACTACCCACATTTTGTCATCTACGAATGTCATTGGCTGGCCGTGTTTTCTTTCGATAAAAAATTCAACAACAGCTTCTTTAACCCCTTTCCAGCCAAAATCATCACCGCACATCACACCGGCTGGCTTTAGTAAGGACCAACACCGTAAATAAAATTGAACTTTATGGGATTCAACCATCATGGGGATAACCTTATCCCCTACTCCATATTCCTTGATGTTGGCTAAAAAGTCAAGGTATACCCCAAGAGGATCACTAACAGCTTCACGGTGGTTAGTTTCCCTTTCACCTGGGCTACCCAAAAAATGATCGATGGCATATATCACACCGGTTATAGATTGGGCCATCGCAATGGTTGAACGGCCTTTCCAGACTCCGATTTCAAGCACCCTATATTTACCCCTGGCGAAATCTTGTAGGTGTTCTAAAATACGTCCGTCTGTCCAGCCTTCGATGTCGATAGGTGATTTCATTACCAACCCTTTTCGATAGCATCAATCACATACTCAACTTCATATATCTTAAGATGATTACCAATAGGGATTGATACGTAGGTTTTTTCAAACTCATCCAGATTCGGTAAATCATCACGCCGGCCACCAAACGCCCCATAAATATCATTGCGTCTGTGGATAACACCCGCTTCAACGCCCCTGGAAGCCATTGCTGCTATAAAATCATCTCTTCGTTCAACGTGTATAGTGAATAGCCAGTGACCGCTTGCCCTATCAAGTTGCTTATCAAATAAAGTAACTCCTGACACATCGGCCAATTCACTGTGGTAGTAGGAAGCCATCAACCTGCGGTCGTTGAGCAGTCGGTGAAAATCTTGTATATTTCCCAACCCTATTGCCGAAAAAACATCATTGGGTTGATATTTATAGCCGGTTTCGTCAATATCCCGATGGTCATAATACCCATCGGGGGCCGGCGTTCGATTCTCCCGATCAATCGCAAACCACCGCAGCCGTTGAGCTCGTTCTGCTTTATCCTCGTTGGGACAATTAAGCAACCCTCCCTCAACAGAGGTAATAGTTTTGATAGCCTGAAACGAGGTCATAAAATATTCTGACCACGCAGCTATCGGTTGGCCTTTGTAAGTAGCACCCTGGGCATGAGCCCCATCCTGAATTATCGGGATCCCAGCTATTTCAGCTACTTGCACTAATTCAGACATATCACAGGGATAGCCGGCCCAATGGACGCACATAATAGCCTTAGTCTTGGAGGTAATTCGATGGTAAATATCGTGCGGGTCAATGTTACCGGTTTCATACTGAATATCGGCAAAAACCGGCTTGGCCCCACATTGCAAAATAGGATGATTGGTTGCGGTGCAGGTCATGGCCGTGGTGATAACCTCATCCCCTGGCCCCACCCCGGCTAAAATCAGAGCCAGATGTAGAGCAACCGTTCCTGAGCTAACCAGGACAGGATTATTACAGTGTAATATTTCGCCGGCCTTTTTCTCGAATGCGGTAGACATCGGACCCTGGCCAATCCATCGGGAACGTAATACCTGAACAGAATTTTCAATAGCCCGTTCATTAATGTAAGGATGAAACAATCTGATTTCCATGTTGATCTCTTAATCTTCGATTAGAAATTAAGTTTGTTTATTGACCAATCAGCATTACCCGGCTGTTGGTCATTGCGGATGTAAATTTGTGGGTGTTCCATATCAACACTTTCCGCAAATTTGGTTAGCTTGTCTTCTGACCACCAAGCTAGTTCGAACATCGTGGGGATCTTAGTGGTCTTTGTGGCCTGATGTTGATTGTAATAATCAACCCCTTGCCAAAAATCAATCCCGATCCACCACCATTTGGCTTCAAGTAATAGCCTGTTGCGAGCATTGTAAGCATTTCTAAAAGACGACCAGGAGCCATAAGGAGTCGGATGCTTTAGAACGCTCAGTAGGCCATAGATAGCGACATCATAACCGGCATTGATAACCGACTCACCAAAGTCTAAATCATTCCAGCCGGTAAAAACAAAATCGGAATCAAACTGCACCCCTACTGATTTACGATACATAACACACGTATTATCAGCCAAGTACCACTTAAATGGCTGCCTAAAACCCCTGGGTTCTCCCTCTCGGTTAGGACAAGTTACCCCAACAGTAGGGTTAGCATCCAAAAACTCAGCCAACTCATGGGCTGTCTCTGGATATAATATCTCATCATCAACGTGTAAGAACCAAAGATAATCAGCTTCGCATTGATCGATTGCTTTGTTTAGTACATTCGGTTCGTGATCAAAACCTGGGACCGTAAATACATCAATATCGCAAAAATCTGATATTTTTGCAGCATACTCTTTGGCTCCGTTATTCCAGTCAGGAACTACACCTTGAATTTTCATCGTCTAAATACTGTTATTCCGGGAAACCGATCAACCTTACACCATAATTCCCATTGAAACACTCTTGTATCTACAGTTGAATGTAAAAAATCCACAATTGGAACAATGGGCGTTCTTTTTTTCATCCATTCTATCAAATCACGCTCGATGGTGCCACCTTCCATTACCAGGAACCCACCTGGTTTAATACATTGAAACAAATGTTCTAAACACCATTTGTAGGTGTCACCATCATTGGAAACATCGACGTGAATCATATCCACCGGTTCCAGAATATGCTTGTGAACGTTTTCCAGAGGTCCGTAAGGATCCAGGTCGAAATCATCAAGCAACAAATCGGCCTTAAAGATGTTATTGAATGCCTCTTGTCTGGATACGTGATTGTAGGGGTACAATGTCCATAAATCGTACCCCTTCCAATACCCGTAATCGGGCATCCCGGCCATTGTGTAAATTGCTGAATAGCCACCCAAAACTCCAACTTCAACCACGTTTGTCAAATTGAACGTTCTGGCCAGTGAATAGAACCACCAGCCAAGTTGGTTCTGTTTGTACGATGACCGAATAGACTCGGTCACCTGGACCCAATCAAAGTTTTTTGTTGCCATGTCGATGTCTCCTTGTCTTGTTATATTCCATTTTGGCAATCAGAGCTCCCGGAACATCCCAGCCTCGAACAACAGCCGCATCGAGAATTCTGATAATCGTATCGACCAATTCAGCCTCGATTCCACTATAAGCCGGGATCTTATCATCAGGAGGGTTGCCGTTGCGGTGCGCTTCCAGGGCTTCAGAAAGCTCGGAGTGCATTAAGGCGATCAGGTCACCGTTGGTGCGCTCTTCTTCATGCCAACCCTTCTCTTCGGCTGTTTGCCAACATTCATCGGCAATGTTTTGTAAAATAGCCCTTAAGATTTGACGCTGGGGATTTTTGTCTGTGGTGATCAAATCAAACCTCTCTACACTGTTAAACCAGGTCACTCTTCCGAAGCTATCACCTTCAGAAAGGTCCACATTCGCTTCAAGCAACGGATTATTACATTCAGGACATCGGTCACTTTCGTATGACTCGATTCTGAAATCACATTGAGAGCATACAAGCATTTTATCTCCTAATTGGACTACCCAATAATTTATTCAGTCGATCCAGCCGCTCTAACTCCATATGAAACCAAACTGCAACACCCCCCAGGATATATATCGCCAAAATAAAATGGAGGGAACCCAGTAACCCCAGCGGTCCCCACTCTTGAACATTTGACATTACTCTGACAGACAAAATTAACACCAAAAACAGTAATCCATATTTGCCGGTCATAGCTGAAAGTCCCAACATTGTCAATTTGTACCTAATCTCTAGTGATTCCATATAGTCCGGCCTCTTCATCGCCCCACTTGTCCAGGAAATACATTCCATTCTTATGGTTAGCAAGAAATTGATGCCGCCAACTACCGGTTTCCTCATCATCAATGTGGACAGTTAAACCGTCCACCATCACGTTAAAGCAACCATCTTTGTGCAGCCTGTGTCCCAGGTCCAGATCAGCGAACCCCATTGCTCCGTCAAAGTTTTCATCAATGCCCTCTACGGCTAACCAATCTTCTTTACGTAGGGACAGACCGGCAAACGATACCCAATGAGTTTTTTCGGGAGGGCTTGGGTCTATATGGAAGGGGTGCTGGAACCAATGGGGCTCACTGTTATCAGACAGGTGAGGTATCAAAACCGGGCGTCTGTCGGACAACAACGCATGATGAGTGCGTAGTAAGATCAAGGTGTGATCATCGAAAATCAGATCATCGTCAAGAAGCCACAACACTTCATTGTTGGCTATCTCAACCGCCTTATTCTTAAGGCTATAAAGTTGGGGTCCAGGGCCACGTTTATAGTAACGATAATCAATAGTAAGATAATCAACAGCTAATGGGAAACCGTCATGATGACCGGTTAATGTAGTGTCACTCCCATCATCCATAATGATGACTTCCAGATGATCAAAGTTGGTATGCTTTTGTTCTGCCAGGCATGCCAGCATACGTTGCAGGGAACGAGGCCGATTGTAGGTCGTAACAATAACGCTAACTGTTGGATAATGCATCAATCTCCCTTTCTAATCTCATTGTACCAGGCCGAACCCGACCATTCTGACGCTGAAAACTAATCCAGCCCCAGTTCTCAAATTTTTCCAGAGTGTCACTGGCCGCTGTAAGTGAGATCCCCCATCCATCTGCGACTTCCCGATACGTAGGGGCAAACCGGTTAATTTCAAAAAAGTCGGCAAGCCACTGGTATCGGGCTTCAAACTCTCTTTGAGTCAAACGACCCCCCATTCTTGTATTCTCTAATGATGCCGGCATTTCAGACATTACTTGCCTCTTTGATAAAACACGACAAACCCATTCGGGTTACTTGTTCGAATCCATTCTTGGAAATAGCAGCCCATTGTGGTGTTATCCTCAATCCCAATATTTCAGCCACTTGATCGATTTGATGAAACTCGAAATACAGAACGTTGTCATCTTTATCGACCAGTATTTCAGGCGGATCGAGCGGTACCAAAACGGTATATAGATTAATTGCGGAAAGTCCAGTATTCATAGATCATTGAGTGATCGAGATATTGTTGCAGATTCCAGGGTAAGTCGATATACATTCGATCTAAAAATTCCTGGTAATGACCAGGAATCCAGGTTCTAGTATAAGGGCACAAATAATTATTGATAATTTTTTGGGCTTCTTCAAATGAGGTCGCAAAGTCGGTCAAGTATCCTTTGCGATAATGCAGGAACCAAAGGGTGGCGGCTTGCTCAGTATGGGACCGGCGACGTGACTTGGCCGGGATACCATCTTGGCGAAAGAGTTTGCTGTAACCGTCCTTAAGCTCAAGTAGTAATCCATGTTTTCCTTTGGTTGGTTCCAGGATAGTCAAATCGGGATACCCACGCACTTTTTGAACAGAGGTATGACGGTCTTTGTAACCACCCAGGT
Source organism: Candidatus Altarchaeales archaeon (assembly GCA_014729705.1). Taxonomy (GTDB): domain Archaea; phylum Altiarchaeota; class Altiarchaeia; order IMC4; family SCGC-AAA252-I15; genus WJJK01. Next base: position 9,629 of record WJJK01000025.1, read on the forward strand.
CAGAACGAAATACCACTCCCGGATATTGAGCTATTAAGTAGCTTGCTACCTGTTCGTGCAGGTGTTGTTCAGTCATACCAGAATTTTACCATAACCAGCTAACCTTGTCAACCGTTAAGGTTATTCTCTACATTACGACTACCTACTTGAAACTATGTTTTGACGTCACACTCTCCTACACTCCAAATACCTACTTGAAACGGAATGGAATGACGATTGTAATAAAATCGTTTTTGTGTCACATTCCCCTACACTCCAAATACCTACTTGAAACATATTCACCGAACTACCTGGACGGAGAATTCAAACGTCACGCTCCCCTACACTCCAATCACCCACTTGAAACTTTAACCGATTTTACCTCACTGGCGTCACATTCCTCTACAC
>WJJK01000272.1 GCA_014729705.1 Candidatus Altarchaeales archaeon
ATCTATTGTCCGCCCCCATCCCCTACTGGGTGATTGTGGCAGGGAAAAACCTTGCGGCAGTAGCAGCCTCCCTCATCCAGTGCCTGACGTGGATAATCATACTCAACATGTTTTCGATGCCCGTCTACTCCCCCCTCCTTGTATTCGGGGCCTGCGTTTTATACACGCTATTGTTTGTGAACCTGGGAAGCCTAATGGCTCTGGCGTTTAAGCAGATGCGCACAAGCCAGATGATTTACACCTTCTTTTCGGTGTCGGCGATAAGCCTCTACTCCCCGGTAGCCACCATCCACCCCCTGCTTCTGGGGTACTCCCCCGCCCACGTATTATCTAACCTAGCGTTAGGCTACAATATAGTGGAGGTAGCTCCTCAACTGATTATCTTATTATTGTCGTCTGCCTTCTGTTTCCTAGTGATTGTGAAAAAAAGCCACAGACTCCTCCCCTAAGGTTTAAACCGAAAAGAAACCCCGCCTATTATCTGTTTTATTGAATTAAAACATAAATGTAAATCAGTCAACCTAAAATGAAGCAGGACATAAACCAGGTTTTAATGGCTTTGCTTTTAGTCACATGCGGCGGCATGGTTGTGTTGGTCGCCTACTTCAACGTGAGCTATGGCATGTTAAACGAAAAATACTACACCGCATTAGAGGACGTTGAAAACGTCTCAACCCACCTAAACCAAACGCTTTATGAAGTCAATGAGAAAGAGAAAACCTTAAGCGAGCGTGAAAGGCTTCTTGAGCAATATAAGAGGGAGCTTAACCTAAGCCGCGCCCGTGAATCAAGTTTAGGGGGGCATTTTAATGAAGTTAAATCCGAGAAACAGCAAATAGCTGATCAGCTTGATGATACCCGAATGGAGCGCAACAAGTGGATGAGGGAGTATCAGGATGAGAAAAACCGGGCTGAATCCTTAAGCGACGAGGTCGCATTCAAACAGAACAGGATAAACACCATGAAAACGGAGGCCGCTAAAATAAAGGTCGACGCCCAATTAATCGAGGGATACACTAATTCTATGGGCAGCGACCTCACAAGCATAGAATCCGCCTACGACACTCTGGACGCCTTAAACATCGAGGACTACGTAAACGACTCCTCAACCCGGGGCCGGATTTTAGATGCGCTTGACACCTTGAACACTAAAATAACTACGTTGAAGACTCATAGAAACAATATCGCGCTTAAAGCGGGGGACATTGAATTTCTTTCGCAGGAGATGCTTTCGTGATAGAGCTTGAGAGGGAGGTACGGGACGCGCTTTGGAGCCATGTAAGCATTAGACTGTATCTTTTAGTGTTCGACGCCTTCTTGTGCGTGCTGCTTGCCTTTGCAACCGCTTTTTTCCTTGGGTTGAAACTTGTCTACACCGCGCTTTTTTTCGGCGGATACTTTCTTTTGGCGGTGTTGCTTGAGTTTCACCAATGGAATATCATAAACCTCATCGCCTCGAAGAAGAGAGACATTGATCAGCAGCTTAAAACAGCCTGGGAATTCAAGGATCAAGACAACTTCCTCGTCGCCGACCTCAAGGAGGACGCCGCTAAAAAGATGAGTGAACTTGGAGCCTCCAACCTGCTGGATACGAAGGCGGTGTTCCGCCGCACCACAGCCATAGTTCTACTGTCTTTCCTACTTCTAACCTTCAATTTCCTGGGACTCGCCTACATTGATTTAGGCAAGCTTTTGAAGGAGAAAACAGGGGTCTCTGATTTCGGGTTCGTAGACCTGAGGAAGGGTTTTGAATCCCTTGCAGGGGATCGTTGGGAGTCTTCCGAGGATCATTTCACAAAAGAAAAAGAAAAACTCGGAACCGACTCGGGGGGTGAGCAGCCTGGCGTAAGCCAGGGGGAGATCCCCGGTAAGGGCGGGGGAGTGGGTTATGACTCCGTTGAAGACATATACGGCGAGGCTAAATACGCTTCCCTTGAGGGAAGCCGCCTGGATTTCAGGGTTAAACCCGAATATGGGGGTAGCATCCAGATCCGGGAGTCAGGGGGTAAGGCGCAATCCGATGAAGTCTTGTTGGGCGAGGTGGGCCAGGAAGACTCCTGCGTGGATTGCTTGGTTGGGCCTGAGCATGAGGCGATAGTACGCAGGTATTTTGAGAAGATCACCAGCCAAAACTAATCTAACGCCATCTCATATTTCTTCTCCACATACCTGTTGAACAACCGCCTCACACTATCTGATATTGTCAGCTCCTTAACTATCGCCTCCTGTTTTTCTGTTTCCCGGTTTTCCACTGCCTTCACCCCCTTTTTCATATTTTTTCGTGTCTTGGGCAATCCGGGCTGCATAAACCCAGTCCGTGTTTCACCATGAAACACTGAAACGGCTTGCAACCTTTGCCTTTGATTATCTTCAGGTGTATGTCTGCCGTATCCTCCTCGTATTCCTGCTGAAATATTTCCTTCAACACGTCTTTGCAGTCTTCTATGTCGTAGCCTTGTTGGAGGAGGAAACAAGCCAGATGGAAACTCTGGGTGGGCGTTGGAGTCTCAGGCGGGCGCATGGACAACAACTTTTTTATGCAAGGCGGAAACGCTTTTTGGGGTTGTCTGGGATTTATTACGTAGGCTGCCTGCTGGTCTCCAAGTCTTTCAACCTGGATTTGAGGTTCCAACACCTGCCTCACCTCCAAAACCTCACATGCGTGTGTCATGTTTCCTCCTCCTTTTTTTTTGTTGGGTGGTTGACTTTCTTCACTGCTTCAGATCCTTATACCGTATCTACGGTACAGTATTCTGAGCTGTTTTCGGGCTTTAGGGTCAGTTACCTCGCTTGAGGCTACTATCCCGTGGCTCACCCCGAACCTTACGTATGGGTTCACTTACTTCACCCCAAACAGATATTGGCGAACCCTATAGTTAACAAAAGGAGTAAATTAGGGATAGATCACGGGTTTAATGGGTTTAAACCAGGAAAGGGGTTTTTTCTGCGTATCCTAGGTATGCCGGGTTTTGTTTGAATTGTTGTTCCTCTTTTCTCCCGGCGTCCGCGTATTTATAGATTATCATGGGCCCCAGGATGAGGGTCAGTATTGTGGGCCACCCGATCATCCATCCTATAACAAGCAATATGAATCCTGCGTATTGGGGGTGTCTGCTTATTCGGTATAATCCGGTGTCTGCGAATTCCCTGTCTTTATTCTGGTATAATGTGATCCATCCAGCGGTTATTATCGCCCCGCCCAGTGTCATCAGAACAAGCCCGTAGGCCATGGCGGAGGTTAACGCTAATTCAACCCCCAGGATTCGTATTTCAGCGAATACTTCAAGGTTTGGGGCGGGGCTATCCTTGC
>WJJK01000273.1 GCA_014729705.1 Candidatus Altarchaeales archaeon
AAACACCCTGAATCGGTTGAAATGCCGGATAAATCAGCAGGCTATGAATTATGCCATCAAACCTACGCGAAACACATAGAAAAAATCAAGCAATTATTGGAGGAAAAAACCCCTAACCTAGATGAATTAGAGAAAACAAAACCTTTTTAACTTCGGCCGCCGCACACCTAAATTTCAGTGGGGGTAAACATGATTTTTTATCTCCTAATTGGATTAAAGGGGGTTTATATATCCGGGTTTTAGGCCTTTACTGTGTTTCCCTTTTTGGGGTAAACATCCTAAGTATTCAACTGAAGTGGAAAGACGTGTTTCGTTGGGTGTAGTCGATAAATCCAGGGGGTTGTGTGAACCCCTTGAGTTGGGGGTGTTCGACCACCGGTTTAAAAGGATGCTTGTGCCGAATCGTCTGCAGCCGGTTTTAGTTGAAGAACTTAAGAGGAGATACAAAGGTGATAAGCGTTTTTTTGCTGGGTTGCCTAAAATCAATGAATCCACAGGTGAAGCCTCAAGTTACCGGGTTTATAGGTATGATTTTATGTGTGAAGGTGTCAGCTATCCGACGGCGTTGAAGAATACTGGGGGAGTAGATGTTGAAGGGCAGGATCCGGTGTTAGTTCGGAAGGCGGTTGCCCAGCTTAAGAAGGCTGTTAATAAATCGGGGGAGGGGAGCCGGGGATATGAAATCCATATGCCCAGATATTACGGGTTAATTTCAGAGAACCTTCTTTCAATGGAATACATACCTGCATTAAACATAACTGACTGCGTGAAGGCCTTGAAAACCGAAGGACGCAGGCAGGCGGCTGATTCTCTTGAGCAGGCAGTTGAAGCCCATAGAAACACAACCAAAAAATTCAGTCAAAGGCACCCAAAAATAAAGAACCTGTTGCTTCAGACCCAGCAGATGATGGTGGCCGGGCACACAAACCCAGGAGACCTGGAAAAGGGTAGATGGGTTTTCTATCTACCCTATGATTTAAGATGAATATTGGTTTGTGAAGAGGTATTGCAGGCGGGGTTATCGTATTGTGTGTATAATCAGTTGGGTGTTGGTTTCTTTTACGTCAGGGTTTTCTTGAAGTCGTTTCAGGAAGCTGTTTAGCTCCCGTTTCTCTTTGAACCGGCATACGGCCATGCCGTCCCAGTTTCCGGTAGTATTATATATGTGGGAGACGTGTTCGTCTTGGATAATTTTTTCCGTGACTTTCGCGAAATTACCGTGGGCTATGTTGATTGCCACTAGAACCTCAAGGCTGTAGCCAAGCTTATCCCAATCCACTAGGATAGTGTCTTTGACGATTACCCCTTGCTTGCGCAGGCGCTTGATACGTTTAGTTAAGGTGCCCAGGGATACGCTGAGTTGTTGGCTTAGATCCCTGTAGGTGATGGATGCGTCGGTTCGAAGTGTTTCCACGATTTCTTCGTCGATGTTGTCGAAAGCCATCACCAAACAATTACAAAACAAACTAAATAAATGAACAAAATCATTTATTAATCTATTTTCATTATATTTTTGTTCATAAAATGAGCCTTAATGTATTTGAAAAAATATTAGAACCACATATATTAGAACAAAATGATAATGAAGTGGTTTTTCAAGTGGATCAGACGCTTACCCAAGACGCCACAGGATGCATGAGCTACCTCCAACTTGAAACCCTGCCCACTACACAAACTAAACCAAAAGCATACTCCTACATCGACCACAACACCATACAACAGGGATACGAAAACACAGACGACCACACATACTTATCCTCCGTCGCAAAGAAATACGGCATCACATTCAGCAGAGCAGGCAACGGCATCTGCCACCAACTTCACCTCGAAAACGCCGCAGCACCCAAAAAGACGCTTCTAGGCTCAGACAGCCACACCCCAACCGCAGGCGGCATCGGCATGCTAGCCATCGGAGCAGGCGGGTTGGACGTAGCAGCCGCCAACGCAGGGGAACCCTACCGAATCCCCCGTCAAAAAATCAGGGAAATACACCTCACAGGAAGCCTGCCAGAGCACTCATCCGCAAAAGACGTCATCCTAGAAATACTATATAAGCTCACCACCAAAGGCAACGTCGGCTGGAGCATAGAATACACAGGAGACATCGACACGCTCACCGTCCCCGAACGCGCCACAATCGCCAACATGGGCGCGGAATTAGGCGTCACCACAAGCGTATTCCCAAGCGATAAGGTTACAAAACAATTCCTAAAAGCCCAGGGAAGACTGAACGACTGGCAGCAGGTTGAAGCCGACCGCAACGCAGCATACGACGATACACTTGAACTAGATCTAACAAAAATCGAACCACTGGTAGCCCTACCCCACAGCCCGGACAACGTCACCCCCGCGCGTAAAGCCAAAAGAAGGATACAACAAGTGTGCATTGGTTCCTGCACGAACTCAGCCTACCGGGACCTGATGATGGCGGCGAAGATGCTTGAGGGGAAAACAATAGCAGAATCAACATCACTTATCATCACACCCGGATCACGCAGGGTTCTGCAGATGCTAGCCGAAAACGGCGCACTAGCTATTTTCCTCTCAGCAGGCGCCCGTGTAACCGAACCCAGCTGCGGCTTTTGCATCGGAGCCTGCCACGCCCCCGGGACCCAGCAAGCGTCCGTTAGAACCAGCAACAGAAATTTCCAGGGGAGAAGCGGCACCTCGGATGCCGGCGTATACCTGACAAGCGTTGAAAC
>WJJK01000026.1 GCA_014729705.1 Candidatus Altarchaeales archaeon
AGTCTTATCTCGGAAGCTACCTTCGACAAGCTCTATTTGGGGATACGGAGAAAGACTAGGGTGCCCAACTCTGTTGGGATCTTGGGCAGAAATTGGGGTTCCCGGTTATTTTTCACGGCACCGATCTAGACCTGGAAACCATCGTCTGGATGACCGTGTGCCCTCCCGGGAAGAGGATTTTTACTGGTCTTCGATTTCGATTTTAGTCCCTTTCCCCTCGACCGAAGTGAAGACCAGGTCGATAAAATGAAACGGTTCTCTTCCTTTGTTCTTCAGGCATTGCAACTGAGCACCCCCTAGAGTAGGGGCAGCTGCCGTAATAATGTCGGGAAAAGAGACCTCGTGCTCCCGGAAGTCCTCCAAAGAAAATTTGGGGGGAGGGGGTATCGGGCCAGGATCCTGAGGGTTGTAGTAGGACAACAGAGTTCGGGTATATGCGGCTCTGTCTCCTGGAGTCATTTCCCAAACGTCCTGATATTCCGAAGGCAAAGGGCCAGGGCTTTCGGTTTCTTGGGAGGGCTTCTGGCAATCTTTTCGCAAAGAAGTCAAAGCAAGGATTCCCGTTTTGTAGAGGCGGCCAATCTCTTTCAAAGTTCTCGGAACAGGGCTTTGTCCCCATAGGGAACGTGTCTTGGAGCTGTAGCGAAGAATATTGGAGAAGATCAGGAAATCTGACCTCTCCGCATGCCAACGAATCTCGTCCAGGGTTGTTGGGCAACCGAGAAAATTTTTCCCGTCAAAGGGGAAGTCAGCAGATTCAGAACCCCCATGGGAATGCTGGGACACCGTATTCTCAATATGGAAAACCTTCACTCGATGGTTCTGGGACCATTCATAAAAACAACTGAGAGCGAAAGGGACCCGAGAATCCCCTGCCCGGTCCGAGGGAGGATAGCCGTGAATCCAAAGGTCACCTCGCGAGAATTCTTTCAGGAGAGCTATTGCAGTGGTCCCTTTTCGCCTTTCCAGCTTTCCCAGGGCTCCTTCAACATCATCACCAAGCTCCTGGAGTTTCCTCAACCTCTCTTCATCCAATCTCATAAATACTCCTATACGTTAAATTAACTTACTCCCCGAAGGTCATTCGGTACTCCTCCTCCAGGAATTCTCTGAGCCACTCCTCTCCTCCTTCGATAATCTTCGGGAGAACCTCGGTGGCCCGGAGACCGGAACCGTCGTAGTAGCACTCGGCCCCGTCCAGGATCTCACAAGACCCCATACTTTCCATTCCTTCATACATTGGGGTGAAGGAGTGGTAGCCGACATCGGCTCCGACCATCCTGAAATCCCTGGAGTACTCGTCCTCGAGGTTCGGGTGAACCATCGCCATGAACTGAACGGCACCCTTTGGACCCCGGAGATAAGTCAGAACTCGACCTCTCTGGTATTCGGTCTTCATGACAAGGGTCTTTTTACCGTTCTTCATGGCATCCAAAGCCTCCTGCGCCAGGTCATAATCCCCATGGCGCAAGGCCTCATCCAGAACCCTCTTACAAAGGGTCAGGTCACCTCTTCGGAACTCCCTGATCAGTCTCTGGTAGGCTTCTTTTTCCATATTTCAATTTCCTCCCGAGATCCTCAATTATCGGGTAGTAGTTGATACCCTATGACCCCTGCCTTATCGGAGGGACAAACGAATGAAAGTACAAATTGTCTCTGACCTGCATCTTGAATTTTACGAGGATTTCCGGCCCATCATCGAAGCCATGGACCCGACAGATGTCGATGTCCTCGTCGTGGCTGGGGACCTATCTACAGAACCTGAGCTTTTCGAGGTGCTGACACTTCTCTCGGAGAAATATCCTCAGGTGCTCTACGTTCTCGGCAACCACGAGTACTATCGGAACACTCTAAAGGGCATCCATAAAAGGATGGTTCTCACCTGCACTCATTTGAAGAACGTTCAGTGGCTTCACAATACGGTCTTCACCATCGAGGGTCAGAGGTTCGTCGGAACGCCTCTCTGGTTTCAGGATGAGCCTCTCAATGTTATCTACGAAAAATTCCTCAATGACTTCTCCCAAATTAAAGACTTCAGGAGCTGGGTCTATAAAGAAAATAAGAAAGCCAAGAGGTACCTGAACAGTCGAATCGAAGAGGGGGATATCGTTATTACACACCACCTCCCCACAATGAGGAGCGTCCCTTCCCGGTTTATGAGTGAGCCCCTCAACAGGTTTTTTGTTTGCGACCTGGAGGGGATGATCCGAGCCCTGAAACCCAAGCTATGGATACACGGGCATACGCATGATTCTTTCGACTACATGATCGAGGACACTAGAATCGTGTGTAACCCGATGGGGTATATGCACCAGAAGAACCCCTATTATATCCCGGGGCTGGTTATTGAGGTCTAGAGGAACTCTGTCATTTTCTCTACGGTCTTGTTGCCGATTTTGCCATCAGGGGTAAGCCCCTGAGCCTGCTGCCATTCGGCAATTTTGTTGGCGACATGGACGGAATCCCATGGATTCGTGACCTTCACGAGGTCGAAGATCCTGTGAGTCTGCCTCAACGTGTAGCCTCGGGATTCATTGTACTGAGCCGCTTCCAGAGCTTCCGGGGGTGTAAGAAGCATGTCTCCCTCCCACTGTATGCTGTTAGCCAAAAGAATCAGCTGTTCTAGACTTCCATCAAAGTAATCCAAATCGAGTCCATTGGACTCCATTCCCCACTCTTCTCCGGGACCACTACTCGTGTACTGCCAAAAAACCCATTCGGTGAAAGTCTCGGGTAGATTGGGCTCCCGGTCTGCAGCATCTTCGTAAGGATCAATGTAATGGACGTCCCAAAGACCGTATTCGTTGAGCCCCTCTGTGTGACCCTCCAGGTGCCGCACACCTCTCGGGCTAATGTACAGGAGGGGTTTTCCCCCGATGCGTTGCTCGACGGTCTGGAGCCACTCAAGGATTCCCGCATGGGCTCTCTCGGGGCTCTCAGCTGCATCAATCTTCGAGGTTTCGACGTCCAGGAATGGAGGGAGATCCCCTTGTTCGAAAGGGACTAGATCGAGGTAGAAGTTCACCTGCTCCTGAATGTCTTCATTCAGGTGAATCAGGTGATAGGCTCCCCGGATGAACCCATTTTCTTTTATCTCAGACCAGTTTTTATGGAATTTGGAGTCGGCCCAGTTGTATTGACTAGCTTTGGCAATAATGAATTTTACCTGAGAAGGGATCTTACCCCACTCAATATCCCCCTGCCATTTGCTGATATCAATCCCATCAATCCTGGACATGACTCCCCCCGGTAAAGTTTCCGGGGAAAGATATAATGGGAATCAGTTATTCGAGCAAGCGTATTCGTCAGGAAAGAAGGAAGAGTCGAACCTCTTTTATCGAGAAGTAGAACTGCCCCCTGTAGGAGGCAAAGATCCGAACAGGTAAATCTGTGAGGGTCCTGTCGATGCAATAACCCCGATTTTTCAGTTGCTCATACAGCATCTCAGATCGAGCAGACCTATCGCACCAGATCCTCAAGATATCCTCCCCCTTC
>WJJK01000274.1 GCA_014729705.1 Candidatus Altarchaeales archaeon
AGTTTACCGTGAGCCTTGTCTTTTCGGTAGTGGGCTTCCGCTTTACTTAATGCTTTTAATGCTTCGCCGATTTTGTTTTGGTCTTCATATATTAGGGCTGCTTCCACGTAGGCTTCTGCGGCTTGGGTTAAGTCCTTGTTTTTCTCTCTGAGTTGCGCGCTTTTCTCGAAGTAGTAGGCTGCGTCTTTGTTGTTCTCGAGTTTAGCGTAGCTTTGAGCCATTTTTTCGTAGGTGTCTCCTACGTCCAGGTATTTGTGTGTTATTGAGTCAAGCTCGATTGAGTCTGCTAAGGCGTCTATGGCGTCTTCGTGTCTTTTCGCTTTTTCATAGCAGGCTGCTGCTTTCTTGAAGTTCAGGGAGGCTGTCGCCTTGTCTTTCACCTTTAGGTCTAGGGAGGCTGCCTCCAGGTAGGCTTCGCCTGCTTTCTCCAGTTCATGGGCTCGCTCGAAGTATTTCGCTGCGGTGTGTAGGGTGTAGCTTGAGTTGAATAAGTCGCCTATTTGTTTGAACATCACAGATGATTTCAGGTAGAAGCGTGCCGCGTCCGCGTGGCGGTGTAGTTCCTCAAAGGCGTAGGCTCCTTTCTCGTATATCTCCGCCGCCTTCTCGTAGGACCCCAGCATTTGGTGTTTTTCAGCGGATTTTATGTAGTGTTCACCTGCTTTCTCATGGTCGTTGTGCATCTCGTCTTTGGTCTTATGGTCTAGTTTCTCGTAGCAGTCCGCTGTTTTTTCGTGAAAACAGGCTACGTCTTCATCGTCTTTGTTTTTTATGGCGGATTCAAGCAGTTTCAGATAGATTTTGAGGGCTGACTTGTATTTTTTGTGGAGGTAATACTGGTTAGCCTGTATCTTTAGAACCGGTTTTTTCAGGGCATCCAGTAGGGTCATGTTTTTTTTTCTTGTTTAGTTTATTTGGTTTATAGATAAGTATTTAGGTGGAGGGGGGATGGTAGGTTATCTTTATCTCGTCTTTTTTGGTGGAGGATATTCCGTCCGTGTTCTGGCACCATATCTTGAACGGCCACCGGGTGATGTTGCAGTCGTTGGTGTATAGGTTGACTCCGCCCTTCACCCAGTCGGGTTTGATGTAGGTGAAGTTCGCTGCGTAAACGGTTTTCCGCACGCTTATGTTTTCCCTGGAGCAGGTGAAGTTTTCTCCCCCCATGGGCGGAGCGTAGGTCGTGTTTCTTATTGTGAGGTTGAATTGTTTGTATAGGAATTCCCCGCCGGAGGTTGCGTTCACCCCCTTGGTTGATACGTTCAACCTTATGGGGGTGAGGTTCCATATGTTGAGGCGGCAGGTGATGTTTTTGAGTCCGTGGTTTTGTACTGTGTATTGCACCCAACGTACTCCTGCGCATGCTTGCAGGGAGACTTCCTTGGGTTCCACCCAGAACCCATAAATCAGGGGGTATTTTATGTAGTTGACGATCACTGAATGGTTTTTGGCGTACTGGGTTTTCTGGGAGTCATTTACGCATTTTATTTGGTAGTTGTAGGTCTTCTCCCCCGGCGTGTTGGGGGCGGATTCGGTGATGTTGAAGGAGTGGGTTTGGTTGGCTATCATGATTTTTTCTGTTGTCCAGCCCTCCCCCGTGTTTATTTGGCAGGTTAGGTTGCCCGTTATTTTGCTTGAGTTTTCGACGCTCTCTAATTTGAAGTAGTTTGTGAATGTTTGATCGTAGAATAGGGTGTACCTGGCTTTCGTCAATAGCTTGGATTGGACCGGCGGTATCCTGTGGGGCAGGTAGATTGGGTAGGCGTCTGATTCGGTTAGGCATCCGTATCCGGTTATGCATGTTTCGGTGCTTGAGCATTGGCTTGTGGTTCTGCCTTTTTCTTTGAACACGCATTCCCCCCGCCTACAGTGGGGGACGTATTCAATGCGGTAGGGGTTGGCGTCTCGGTTCACGCAGACTAGGGGGCCTACGTAGGGTGTGCCGCAGTCTTCGGAGCGGGTGCATCCTGGGGGGGTTGTCTTTTTTTGAGCTAGTTTTTTGGCTTCACCCATAAGTATTTCTCGGTAGGAGGTGAAGGCGTCTTTTGTTTGTTTGGCTTCGTATCCCCCTAGGAAAACGACTTGTTGGTTGGCGGCCCAAAGGTTTTTTTTCGTGATTTTCTCCCCGATCATTCGGCTTTGGTATATTCGGTTTAAGTCGGCTTCGGAGAGTGTTTTTGTGACTAGTTCCCCGGTTTTTTGGGCGCTGTTTCCGCCGCCAAGGATTAGGATGTATTCACTGGATCGGTGTTTATTGAAGTTTTGGGGTTTTACGCGGATGACGTTCACCCCGTTTTCCCTGATATACTCTACTGATTCAGTTATGTTGCCCCAGTCGATGTCGTTGGCTGCGACCACGACTGTGGGTTCGCTGTAGTGTTTGGCGTTGACTTGTTCACGGATCATGTAGGCGTATTCCTCAACGTAGGAGTCAACCTCTTTTTGGGAGGTGCATACCCCGCATACGCAGTCCTCCCAACCGCCTCGACTGTATAGTAGATAGTCTTTTATCATCCGGTGGTATTCATTCACGCAGTTTTGATCGGGGTCCCGCACCTGCCCCCATATTTCCCTTGCATCCAGGAAGTAGTGAAACCCTACCGCTAGTGAGTACCACTTCCTACAGCCTGCCTGGGTTTCTGCGTCATCCATCCATATTTTGGTGCGATCAAGGGCGGGGCAGTCATCCTGAACCGGAATCTTGAAGTAACCCACGGACTCCGGATACTTGTTGGAGGTGTTGTAGCAGTGGTGCACCGGCAGGTCATGGAATTTATGGTGGGGTTCAAGCATCGCCTCAGCAACCGTATCCTCACAGCCGCAGTCAAACCAGTCGCATAAACGCCTGCCCATATACTGGTAACCCCAATCATCCCACCCAGAAACTAAACAGGAAAACAACAAAAAAAAAGCCCCCAAAACAAAAAACCTAACGTTCACCTTCCCCAAAAACAATATACGAAACCTATTTTAAATAAGAGACTTACAAAATAATTAGGTTATGGTGGTTGAAAACAAACACTTACTTCTAAAAACCTGTGGGGTGCGAGGGTAACATTGAAACAAAAGAACCGTGGCATATTTATACTATATACTATTTATTATACTATTTATTTTAGTTGTTTCGTCATTGAGCGTTATAGCCTATTGTGAGTATCCCCAGCAAGACTGTGATGGAGTGTGTTATAATCCTAGTTCAAAGTATTGCTGTGGAGCATATCAAACAGGCAGTAATTTGAACTTTGGATTAAAGGTTTGTGACATTGGAGAGAACTGTGAGATAGACAGAATTGTTTCTAGTTCCAGTTGGCCGTATTATACTTATAGTGCGGGTTCTTGTTGTGGTTTCACAAACATTATGGTTGGATCGCGTCATTCAGGGTTTTCTGGGGAGCGTTGGGCAATTGATGTAGCGGGAAACATTGGCTTGGAAGAGGGTCAGCATAAGAGTTGGAATGATCAATGCTGCAGTGCTGAAGCCCCCTTCGCAGATAATCTTTTATACCAATGTACCCTCAGTGGCTCGTGGAAGGATGGTCTTCATGAAGATTGTTTTTCCTGCCAGCTAGTTAGAGGCACATCTAATTGGAGGTTTGTTCCCAGCTGTATTGATGAGGGTAAAACTGCATGCTGTGGAACCGGATACTGGAGTAATTCAGGCTTTTGCTATAACCCTGACGAATCCATGTGTGTATCGGGTTATGAAAGACCTATTGAAGATTGTAACAGTCCTTTCCTATGCCCCATCGGCTCCTCTGTCTGCGATAAAAACGGTAACGGATTTGTAGACACTTGTTGTGACGGTTATTGTGCAACTGGTAATTGGATTGTTGACAGTAACGGCGACTGTGTTTTCAACGAATACACTGGTGAGCATTGTACTAATGATTGTCGTGTTGCAGGCTGCCCCAACCCCACTACCCAGGAATGTTGTATCGGAACCTGCATAGACAAAAACACTCAACAGTGTTGCGGCTTAAAAGCTGATTTAGAGGAGAATGATGTATGCGAGCCAGTAATCTGCAACGGCACCTGTTGCGATAAAAACGGGGATGGGAAGTGGCAGAGCGGAGAGTGTTGTTCTGCTTCCCAAGAGTGTTCAAAGGAATATGTGTGGGATTCCAACCAAAATAAATGCGTGGAATCCGGCTCCTACGTCTGTAATGAATGCGGCCCCAGCCACCCCTGCCCCGACGGCCAGGAGTGCTGTAGGGGAGAATGCATCCCTGACGCAAAAGAGTGCTGCGGGTTTAAGGTCGGACAGAATGACGGAGACCCCTGTGA
>WJJK01000275.1 GCA_014729705.1 Candidatus Altarchaeales archaeon
CGTTTGATCGACCGCGACTTAGAATACGTCTTAAAGGACATCCAGATCCAGTTGACTGCGGGCGTCCCCCTATTCGACACATTCGTGAACATTGCCCGCGGCGAGTATGGTGAGTGTTCAACCATCTCCAAGGGCATCATAAGGGAGGTTGAGGCGGGCAAGGCTATGGGGGATGTATTGGATGATGTGGGGATGTGGTCTCCCTCCACTTTTTTGCGTAAGTCCTTGTGGCAGATAGTAAATGCTTTAAGAAGCGGATCCGATGTGGCGGAAGCCTTGCAGGTGATATCCAAGGAAATCCGTTTGGATAAGGAGAACCGCATTAAATCCTACTCCAAGGAACTGAATCTATGGGGATTGATTTACATGATGATCGCAGTAATCCTGCCTAGTATGGGTGTTACCCTGATGGTCATCCTATCCAGTTTCTTTGGTAAAGGCATTATCACCGAGGAGAGGTTTTGGCTTATACTCTTCTTTTTGATTGTTTTCCAGGTATTATTCATCAGTTTCGTCAATCAAAAGAGGCCGATAATATGAGTGGATCCAGCAAAAAAACCTCTGAAGCGCTTTTAGGGGCGGTCAAGGAGTCTGCGTCAATTATTGTTAGGGGGGTTAGGCTGCTTCTTTGGGGAGTTTACATGATTATTGTCTTATTCTCCTCCTTCCTGTCTTTGATTGCTGCGACAGTAGATAAGATTCGCCAGACGTTAGTGGATTTTGTGGCTAAAGCAATGCCCAAGCCTGTGGACCATAAAATTGATTCACAGCTGATGTTTGCCGGCATGGACATGAGTTCTGAGGAGCTTGTCAGCATAACCCTGATTTATAGTGTTTTGTTTTCGGTTGCAGCCTACCTTTTTGCAACAGTGTTGGCTCTGCCTCAGACCCTTGTCACCGCCTCGGTGTTGGGGTGTTTCACTGCGGTGTGGCTTTCCCCGATAGTCATAGTGAATCTGCTTATCATGCAGCGGACATTAAGTATCGAGGAGGTTTTACCGGACGTGTTGGTGATAGTGTCTCAGAATATGGCCTCTGGTATGACCAGCTACAACAGTCTTTGGAGTGCGGCTCGACCGGAGTTCGGGCCCATTGCAGTCGAGCTTCAGCAGGCGGCTAAGGCGACTTTAACGGGGCTGCCTTTGACTGAGGCGTTGTATGGTATAACTCGGAGGGTGAAGTCGGAGAGGCTGGCTAGAACCATCCGACTGATTATTCAGGGCATCAACTCTGGCGGCAACCTACCTGAAGTATTATCCGGTATCGCAGAGGACATGCGCACCGAGCTTAACCTGGGCAAGGCGATGCGCACTGAAACCCGGGGCCACGTTTTGTTCATATTATTCGCTTTATTGATTGGAAGCCCGCTTCTTTTAGGGATATCCTATCAGTTCATAAGCATATTCAGCGCGTTAACCGAGAAAATCGGGCTGGAAGAGATTACCGAGAAAACGCCTGAGGCGATGTTGATGTTTAACCTGTCGGGGTTATCCGTGTCCCCGGAATTCTTCCAAACCTACTCCATAGTGGTTTTGACTGTGTCAAGCGTTTTGGGGGCGTTTCTTGTGGGCCTCCTTCAAAGCGGCAGACTCATCTCCGGCGCCCCCAACATCCCTGTGTTCACCTTCATATCGGTGATGGTTTTCTTCGGAATCAAATTCCTGTTAGGAAAAGTATTCGCTGGGATGCTTTTATTCTGAAAAAACAAACAATACGCCCGTATTTATAAAGGGTTTTATGTAAATACTTTAAACGAGGTGTTGGCTAGGCTGAATGCCATTTATCTGTTGTCTATGTGTTTAGTGCACACAAAATCAATCGAGGTGACCAAAAAAGATGTTTAAGGATAGGAAAGGACAAGGTGCTATGGAGTACCTAATGACTTATGGATGGGCTATTTTAGTCGTAATGATAGTCGGAATCGTGATGTGGCAGCTTGGAATATTCGGGGGAGGGCCCGTCGGATCTTGTTCGATGGCAGGTTTCTCCACAGTAAAACCCCAGCTGATGCTGATACAAGCCAAGTCTTCGGGTTCATTCCACGGATCGTTTCTGAACGCCCAGGGACTGCCGGTGACAGTAACAGGATACAACTTCCAATACGGAGGCAACAGTGTAGCCGCTGCCACGGGTTTGAATATTGGCGTTGGAGCCAACGAACACTGGGTTGTTGACACAACGGTAGATGGTCTCAGCAGTTTGAATGTCGGCGACAGCTACACCATAAACGCAGAAATAGATTATGATGTTTCTGCTGCGGGGCAGACCCTGCATAAAACCTCTGCGGGATCGATAACCTGTACAGTGGAATAAAACCTATTCCACCCCTTTTTTATTTTTTTTCCCTCATAACTAAAACCTTGATTCGGCGCAAATCCGCTCTCCATGGATTTTGTAGCAGAAACGCCCGGTTATGTTAAGCCAGTAGGCTTTAGTGTAGTTGGCGTCATCCATTATCCGGGAAATAGTTTTGGTGAAACTCATGTTTTCGCTTGGGAAGATATAGATGCTCTTATTTCTTTTTTGATAGAACTGGAATATCCCTTTTAGTTGGGTGTCATTGCCTGTGTACTTCACCATCCTAAGCGTTCGAGTCGCCTTAGGTTTGATTAGATACGGCTGTGTGGTGTGGGAGGAAGTGAATACAACCGAGTCATTAACTAACACCCTCCCCAGTCCTTCCCAGAGGCTCAGGGAACTGTGTTTGCTTCGTTGCATGTAAATCACGTTCGCATGCGCGATTACGACACTGAAACTTAGGGCTAAGACAAGAAGTGAAAAAAATATTTTTTTGGATACCCTCTCTTTGACGCTCAAAACATATGTCGCCCCAAGCAGTATGCTGAATGCGGTGTGCGTCCAACGCAAATGAATGGGGGGGAAAAGCAGTTTATAGCCGTAAAAATAGGTGATTATTACGGCGGTTATGAGGAAAACGCCGAAACCGAGTTTCTCTTTGAAACCTAGAGCCTTGATTAAGTCTTTGACCGAGTATATGCTAAGCAGCACGAGTATGGGGACTGCCTCCAGGAAGTAGCGCATGCCATGCGACTCATCCTGACCCCCTGTCGCCCCCACCAGGCTGTATAAAATAATGGGGGATGCTGCGAAGAAAAACAGAAAAACCATGACTTC
>WJJK01000276.1 GCA_014729705.1 Candidatus Altarchaeales archaeon
GTTTTCCGCGACGTAGGGGTTGTCGTACATGCTCTGGTGCATTGCGGGTGCGATGATTATTTTGGTGCCGCTTGCAAGGGCGGTTGCAGCGTAGGTGGTTACTGGGGTGTCGTCTATGCCTGAGGCGATTTTGGAGATCGTATTGGATGTGGCGGGATAGATTAATAGTGCGTCCGCCTCACCCTCTAATCCACATAACTTCACGTGCTCTAGTTCTCCTGTCAACTCCGTCACAGGCTTTCTCCCGCAAGCCCAATGTATTACCTGCGGTGTTATGATTTTCCGGGCGGCCTCGCTTAAGACGGCTTCAACGGTGAACCCTTTTTTCTCCAGTTCCCGTATGAGTTGGGGTGTTTTCACTGCTGCGACGCTGCCTGTCACGGCTACCGCGATTTTTTTCATAGGCTAAAGTATATAAGCCCTGGTTTTAATAACTTTTTCGGCGTATAAAATGAGCCTGCAGCAAGAGGTTGAAGCACTTAAGAAGGATAAAAACGCGGTTATATTAGCCCATAATTATCAAAGGCCTGAGGTTCAGGATATTGCGGATTTTGTGGGCGACAGCTATGGTTTAAGCGTTAAGGCTAAGGAGACTTCCGCCGACATCATAGTTTTTTGTGGCGTGGATTTCATGGCTGAGACCGCTGCGATACTGAACCCAGATAAAAAGGTGTTGATGCCTTCCATGGAGGCGTTGTGTCCTATGGCCATGCTTTTGGGTGTGGATGAGCTTAGATCCATTCAAAACAGCAACCCCGCAGCCGACACCGTCTTGTATGTGAACACCCACGCCCGGGCTAAGGCGTACGCCGACTGCATCTGCACCAGCTCAAACGCGGTTGAAGTGGTGTCTGCCATGGATTCGGATTCCGTGATATTTGGTCCTGACATAAATCTTGCGCATTATGTCGGCAAGAGGGTGTCCAAAAAAATAATCTCTGCGCCGAAGCACGGCTTCTGCCCCACCCATCACTTGATCGAGCCGCAGGATGTTGAGGATGCTAGGAAGAAGCACCCTAACGCGGTTTTGGCTGTGCACCCTGAGTGTCAGCCTGGGGTGCAGGATATGGCCGACTACATAGGGTCGACGGCGGGAATAATCGATTATACTCAGAAATCGGATGCCTGTGAGTTCATCATAGGAACCGAGAACGGCATTATCCACCGGCTTAAGAAATTGTCTGTTGACAAGAAATTCTATCCCGCATGTGATATGACTGTCTGCCCCACCATGAAGACCGTCACCTTGGAGAAGGTGCGCGACAGCCTCTGGGATGAGAAAGACGCGGTTGAAGTGCCAGGGGGCGTGGCTGAGAAGGCGAGGGCGGCCATTGAGCGGATGATTGATATAGTCGGTAAATCCTAATACTTTTTTTGATGTCCTCCTACAGGTATAAGAAGGGTGCGGGCTTTGAGCGGGATTTAGTGGACTTATTCTGGCGGCATGGTTGGGCGGCTTTAAGGTCTGCCGGATCCGGGTCGGTGAAGCATCCCGTGCCCGACGTGGTCGCGGTGAGGGATGGGTGTATAATAGCGGTTGAATGCAAGACGACTGGCAAGACTTTCCTCTCCCTGAAGAAAGCGGTTGAAGCGCTTCGTAGATATGAGTTGGTGTCCTGCGCCCAAGCCTATTTGGCGGTGAAATTCGACCGCTGCAAGCCACGCTTCTATCCGTTGACGCTGTTCAACGACCTTAAGGGGTATACCGTCAAAAAAAGCACTGGGTACTTGGATTTCGAGATGATATTGGGGCGCCAAGAAAGACTATAGGTCAGTAGTATACGGAATTTATTGCTTATTTTAAGTATTTTTTCCATATTTTTAATGAAAATGGTTTCTGAGAGGCTTTTAGCGGACGTCATAGTGTTGAGGGGGTTGGGCTACACCCAAAAGGAGGTTGCAGGCAAGCTGGGTTTAACCCAAAACCAGGTGAGCTATTACTTGTCGGAGGTGAACCAAAAGGCGCGGGAGCGGGGCGACTACGCCACCTTCCTGTCAATAGCCTGCGACGGGTTCCTGCCTGATGCCATCCAGACGATAAATAAACTGGAAAAAATAATTTGAGTCCCTCCAGTAGATTGCCACAGGTTAAACTCACTGCTAGGCTCCAAGCCGTTTAGGAGAGGACAAGCCCCCAATAGGGGGCGCGGAGTTCCCGAGGGCGCATATTTTTTTACCATACATGATATGCGGGATTTTCATGTTCTTTGGATATTTCTATTACCTTATATATCTCATAGCTTTTTGGTTTGTGTTTTGTGGAATGTTGTTTTATGGCGTCGTCTTTGTCTCTTGCATTCCCTATCCATAATACTGCAAAATCATCCGGTAACTTATCCCCTATTCTATCTCCAATAACCATGAATCTTTTCATGCGATCCCGATCGATTCTGTATTAAAAAAACTGTTATTTGTTTGTTAAACGGTATTTCCCGTTTCCAAGGAATTTTAGATAATTTTTGTCTCTGAGGAATTGTAGTTGCTGTCTGATTTTCGGCTTGATATTCTGGTTTTGTGGATGCAGTTTTGCTAAATGGTTTTCATAGTTGTAGAGTTCATTTAATCTGAACTCATTTTTATCAAGGTCTTTAATGCACCACATGATGTCTGTTATCCATCCCCTGGACTCGGACTTCCTGTTCTTTAGGAAAGAGACTTTACGCCAGTTCTTCCTTACCTGTTTAGGTTCATGAATTAACGAATCTGATATTGCCTTTATCCGCCCGTCATCTGGAATCCCCTTTAAGAGGATATTGCATCCCACCCACCCTGCACGTCTTGCGGTTGAGGATAATGGATTGCGCCTCTCAATTATCGATTCAGAAAAAAAGAAGTTAGGTATCAC
Source organism: Candidatus Altarchaeales archaeon (assembly GCA_014729705.1). Taxonomy (GTDB): domain Archaea; phylum Altiarchaeota; class Altiarchaeia; order IMC4; family SCGC-AAA252-I15; genus WJJK01. The sequence continues at coordinate 2,846 of WJJK01000276.1, forward strand.
CTCCAAATCCAAGACACTCCAGTCATCAGTATTGTACTGCATTAAGAAAAAATGTGGTTGAGTTTCCTGACGTATCGAAGCAATCATCCTAGAATATGCGCCATCAAGAACCCTTCTTCCAAAAGGTTTAGACTGGCTTTTCAACTGGAACCGATCCATACAGTTTGCACAGAAAAAATCCACTACTGGTTTATTATTTCGAAATGATTCCAAACTATTGTTCCTACAAGCCGGACACTACATTTGTTCAGAAAACCAGCCCTCAGACAAACGCCTAGCTCTTTGAGAATTACTCGTATACCTGTCAAACACAGCCTGGTTGTACAAAGACAAATTCATTAACAAAAAAAATCGACCCTTAGATCAAAAATCAAACACTACCCTCGGGAATTGCAGCTAACAAAAGGAGTTAAAAGAAGTCCCGGCGCAAATTGCAGCTAACTAATGTAGGTGGGCGAAGTCGAGGGAGCCAGAGGCGACCGAGATTTAGATGAGCGAGCTCGTAAGCGAGCGAATCGCTTAGCCACTTGTTAAACTCCCCGAGCCACAGGCGAGAGTCGACTGAATGAAGCGAAGGAGAAGCGCAAGGCGATACGCAAACATTTATGTATAAGTATTACTTATTAATACTAAGGTGAACTAAGATGGTTCAAGCTTTAATCCAACTTGATGACGACACAAACCGAGCCCTAAATATTGTTAAGACACGGTACGGGTTGAAGAACAAAGGCGAAGCCATAGAATACGTAGTTAATGAATTTGTCGACTATGAGAATGAACCCGACTTAAAACCCGAATTTATTGAAAAAATGGATGCGGTTAGCAGGCAAAAGAGCATCCGAGTCGATGATTTCGCTAAAAGATATGGGTTACGCTGAGCATGTATTCTATTGATATCAAACCAGAAGCAGACAAGATATTCAAGAAATTAGCAAGAAAGAACCAAAGACAACTCAAAATCATCGACAAAAAAATTACTGCAATCAGAAAAAATCCCTTCCATAAATACAAGTTTCTACGGAAACCACTACAAACATTCAACAGAGTACACATTGACACAAACTTTGTTCTCATATTCAAAATCGATCATAAGAACGAAGTAATTGACATCTACTACTTTGACCACCCCGACGAAGTATACCAATGGAAACCCAAAAACTAGGCACACTGAATTGAATTAAAACGGAATTTAACGAAGTCGCCGAAGGCAGTGAGGCAGTTTGGACGACTGAAAGGAGCCGTTTAGCCGCTGTTAATTGCAATTGATAGTTGAAAATTTTAGTAACTTTTATATATATTATTTCTTAAATAAAAATTATGGCTCAAACATCCAAAGCGTTGCATCATCTTCATAAGAAAAAACCAAGTTTATTTAATAATACAATTGAGAAATTAGCATATGTTGCAGGTGTTGCTAGCCCGGTTGTGACCTTGCCTCAATTGTTTCAAATTTGGATAACTCATGATGCTTCAGGAATTTCATTAATAACTTGGATCTCTTATTTACTGATTGTTACAATAATGACATTGTATGGAATTGTTCATAAGGAAAAACCGCTTATCATTATGTATGGATCATTAATCATAATTGATTTACTTATCATTATTGGAGCCATACTTTACTAAAAGAAATTTTCAACTATCAACTTCTTCGGCTTCGCCTCGACCACGCTGCCTCTCGCCTATCGGCTCGGGGCAATTAACAGCACTTAAAAGGAAAATGCCTCAGCTCGGCATTTTCCCAAATTTCAGTTTTCAGCTCTGTTCCGCATTTTGTGGGTTGCCTCAAAATGCTCCACGAGGAAAACTAACTTCTTTTAAGTGCGATGTTAAGACCCCCGATGCGCAAGCGGCAGGCCGAGGCCGAACAGGCCGAAGGAGACGCGGAAGGGTGACGCGGTTCATATTTTATGGTCTGTGAGTTAAATTATCTTCATGGTTTATGAGATCATTATCTCACCTACTGCCGAGAAAGACCTGAAGAAGTTTAACCGTGAACTCCAAAAACGTTTTTTCAAGAAAATCGACAAATTAAAGGATTCTCCAGACATCCACGGTAAACCCCTACGCAAACCACTAGCTGGAAAATGGGAGATTCGATTCGAGAAAAGATGGAGGATAGTATACCGGATACTTGAAGAAAACAAGGTAGTTGAAATAATCGCGATATGGCATAAAGACGAATTCTAAATACCCAAGTCCTTTTTAACCTGATCTAAGGATTTCCCCTTCCCTTCAGCCAACTCCTTTTCCCCCTGGAAAATCTTCCCCATAGCTTCAGGATTAGACAAAGTCTCAATAGTAGCCTTCATGCTCTCATACTCGTCAACCGAAATCGTAATCCACTCACTCGAATGCCTACCATGAACAAAACTACCCACGTTAAATCAATTAAATAATTCGGAATGAATTAATAAATATTCATACTTTTGGTTCCAGTAAATCATAAACGTGTTCTGCAATTAATTTCTCAATATTTCTTCTATTACTCGCCTCATGCTTATAGAACATATTTTCGAAAATCATATGCATTTTTTCGATAAATTCATCGGGATTATCACATCTACCAAATTCTCTAACTGCCCAACCCATTTCCGAGTCATACTCCCCTAAAATTAATGTCATCTCCAAAAAAGATCCCCATAGGATCATGTTGGTTGAATATCCGCCTTAAACGGGTTTTCAATTCTGAATCCATTAGCTCACATAATGAAATACAATTCCATCTATTAATCCACCCTTCCGCGTTTGGTTTTAACAAAAGGAGTTAAAAGAAGTTCACGGAGCAAAGCCGAGGATTTGGGGAATTTCGAAGAAATTCCCGTTTAGTCCTTGTTAATTTCCCTGATAAGGTTGACCGAGCGATTAGCGAGGGAGAATTTAGGGTGCGGAATTTTTTTTATTTATAGATTTTATCGTGGTGGTCATAGTCGTAGAAGGTGATCTTGTCTTCTTTTTTATCGTATCTGAATGTTAATACAAAGGAGCCTATCTGCACCCTTTTAAGATGTTGTAGTGGTTTTCTGAGGTTTTTGTAGTGTTCAATTTTTTCACAGGTTAAAATCTCGTTCATTTTTTCCATAACTTGGTTGTAGCCTGTCCTGTCTTTTTTATATAATTTCCTGAGGATTCTTTTCAGGCCATTTCTGGCCTTAATAATATTTAATACTCTGTTGGTA
>WJJK01000277.1 GCA_014729705.1 Candidatus Altarchaeales archaeon
ACCCCAACTCCATGCTCAGATAAACATGGTTTTTTGCCTAAAATAATTCGAAACCCAGTTTCCCGGCTAAAAAACCGTTTAGGGCGCCGAGACTTTTTTTGAGGGTATAGTTTTCGGCGTGGACCCTGGATTCCCTGCTTTTATGTTCATAGTATTCTTGATCCTCAAAGAGTCTATTGATTTCAGACGCCCACGCATCGGTGTCTTGTCTTGGAAGTTTTATCGCAGCATTCCCTCCAACTTCGGCTGCCCCGCCAACATTACTTGTGATGCAGGGGATTCCGTTTATCATGGCTTCATAGACTACTCTGGGGGAGCTGTCGGCCATAACAGAGGGGGCAAGAAGGATTTTCGCCCTACAATATGCCTCCCGCATATTCTGCACATGCCCCAGGCATTCAACGTTTTCTCTGCTGCATAGGTATGCATACTCTGACTGTGTTTCGCCTGCGAAGAGGAATTTTTTCCCGGGAAGTAATTCAACAAGCTCAGCGACGACATCCACTCCCTTTATCTTGATTGGTTTCACGAATAAGATGGCGTCCCCACGCCCCTCCACGCGTTGGGAGTTTAGGTCCATGATGTTTGGGAGCAGGGTGCAGTCCCTGCCCGTGTAGTGCCTAACAGTCTCTTGCATAAACCTGCTCTGACATAAAACGTAATCAGACTCCAAAAGAGCCTCCCTATTCCTATCATAGATAATCTTATACGCCGGGTAAAACAACAAACCCTTTAAACCCTCGCAACGAAAACACTGATGGTCACATTCAAAGACGTCCCCCCCTTTAAACGAATCCAGGCAGAAGTGCTCAAAACTCCTAACATACGTTATAACCGGCACACCCTTGTTTTTAGCCCAAAACACTGTTGGCGCAGCAGCATTAACCTGGGTAAAAATCAAGTCAGGCAGAAAACCCAACCTATCAAGATATCGTCCCCAAAAAACGTTGATATAAAAAATGTTGCTGGGGCAGGATACCTCATGGACCATCACACCCTCCCACGTGTAATCCCCTCCACTCCCACAGGATAAAACATGGACTCTGTGTTTTTTGGCGAGTGCTTTGGCAAGGGTCTGGATGCTTATCTCAGCACCACCCACCTGGTTTAAGAAATTCTGACAAGAGAAAAGAATGTTTGCCATAATCTAACACCAATTAGTTTATCAGCTAAAAAAAACAATTTTTTTTAAAATAAGGCCTGAAGATGAAGTCAATAAGAAACCTTGTGCTTTTCACCCTACTATTTTATCTCACAGTACTTCTTGCCTACTCACTGGCATACACTGAAAACCATGTTATTGATTTATCAGTATACATACATGCAGGCGATAAAACCAAGACCAAAATCAACACCCAAGGAGTATACGAGTTCAACGACTCATGGGGTTACGACGGGCAATACTTCTGGTTCATAGCCAAAAACCCATTTGACTTTGATGAGATAAAAAAGGTATATGCCCCTCATTATCGCTACCAAAGAATACTCTACCCCCTAACTGCATACATCCTCTCTTTCGGAAAAACCCGGCTCCTACCTCCACTACTCCTTCTCATTAACCTCACCTGCGTCCTGGCTTCAATCAAAATATATCAAATGCTCTCCCCAGCCTACGCATCAAAACTGGATCTTGTTTATCTACCGCTTTCAACAGGGCTTTTCCTATCAGTATTGCTTGATTTAACCGAACCACTATGGATTTTACTAATTCTTGCAGCCTTCTACGAATACGAAAAACAAAGACACATAACCTCAACAGCGTTATTTACTCTAGCATTATTTGCAAAGGAAACAACACTCTTTCTGCTTATCCCACTTGTTTTCTATCAACTTTATCTTGGAGACAAGAAACTGTTTCTCACCTACTGCCTGCCCTTGATACCCTTTATAGTATGGCAACTTATTTTGCAGCAGATATTTGGAGCCACACCAATGTTTCATCTGCCTGGTTTCACGCTGCCTTTTATGGGGATAATTGAGTCAATAGAACGCCAAGGTGCACAAGGCCTTACAAGTCTACTGCCTTTTCTTGTTTTAGTCGTCACATTGCCCCTTGCATTAGTGATTGCTTTAACTGAATTCAGAAAGAAAAAAACTCAAACCTCATTCATACTTTTGGTAAACGCATTTGCAGTGTTTTTCTTCAATAAAGGCCTTTACTCAGACGTGTTCTCAACCTCCCGAAACCTATTGCCCCTAACAGTTGCGGTTCTACTGCATCTTGCCTGGGAGAAAGACAGTAAAGCCCACTTGTTTCTACTGCCACAATTGGGTCTGACGCTTCTCATGTCGCTATATTATCTCGTCAAAGCAGCACTTATTATGTTTTGATGTGAATAACAAATAAACATGCGATACACAGTCTTTGTGATTCTGCTTGTTTTTTTCCCATGTTGCCTTGAACAGGTAAAGGAACCTTCAGAAAAAACGCAGACAAAAAAAGAAAATGTATTGTGTCCCCACTGCAACATTGTGTTGATCAGCATAGAGACTACTCGAGCCGACCATCTTGGTTTGTATGGTTACGGTCGTGAAACAACCCCTGTGATTGATTCTCTGGGGTCGGTTAGCACAGTCTATGAAAACGCTTACGCTCAGGCTCCTTGGACTAGAACCTCGATTGCAAGTTTGATGACTTCAAGATACCCACGCCACCACGGCGTCTTAGACACTTCAAAAGAAAGTGTGTTAGATGAGAGTTTAATCACGTTACCTGAGGTCTTCAAAGCTAATGGTTATGCGACGGGTGCTGTTGTGACCCACAGCAACCTTAAATCAGAGTTCGGATTCAACCAGGGGTTCGATTACTTCAATGAACGCATGCTGGATTGGCCTGCGGGAAACGTATTATTGGAGTCACTTCAATGGGTCAATAAAACACGGGAACCTTTTTTCCTGTGGATACATCTAAGCGACCCCCACGGTCACTACACACCTCCAAAGCCCTATGAGGACCTGTTTAGCAGACACGAGGAAGGCTTAATACTGCCTCAGAATACGCATAAAAACGCGGTTTTAAAGCGCATTGAGGCGGGCAACCTATCTAAAAAAGATATAGAGCGCATGATTGGATTGTATGATTCGGAGATAAGATACACAGACGATAGCCTAGGCGCATTCCTGGTGACCCTCAAACAACTAGGGTTAGGAGAAGACACTATCGTGGTTTTAACAGCCGACCACGGGGAGGAGTTCTTTGACCACGGCGGCTTTGAACACGGGCACACCCTCTACCG
>WJJK01000278.1 GCA_014729705.1 Candidatus Altarchaeales archaeon
CCTTGTTAGAAGGTCTAATTAACTGATATGCCTCTTTTCAGGGCATGATTTTTTTTTCTTTGGTTGCTACGTATTTATTTTATCTTACGTCCAAGTTTTTTTATGGTTTCACAGAAAGGCAAGACACCTAAAAACAAGTCAGATAAGGAGCGCCGGGACAAGAAGCTGGTTCAAGAGAAGATAAGTGAGTTGCGGCTTGCGGAGATAACCTCTGGAAAAAAATATCGTATAGACAAAAAACATTAAACCCCTCTCGCGCCTGCTTAAACTATCTTAGGTATCTCAGGTCCCTTAATCTTTTCTTTTGTTTTTCGTTCATCCTTATCTGGTATCTTTTGGGGTTGATTTCTTCTTTGAGTTTTTCGTTGGCTAAGGCTTGGTTGCTTAGTTTCTCTATGATTTCCTCGGCCCTCCCTTGCATCCCTTCTGTATTGTGTAGTGATTGGGTTTCCCCTGGGTCTTGGCTTAGATTGTATAGTTCCCCGTAGAAGTCCAGATAATTTTTTTTGTGGGTTAAGATGATCTTCAAGTCATCTTCTACCAGGGTTTTCTTAGCTAAATTATAGTATTTAATTTCGCTGTAGGCAAGGTTTCCTGCCTTTGTTTTGGTTAAATCCTCCCCCTGCATCACGCCATCATATTTTATGCCGGTTATTGAAAAAAGGGTGGGCATAACATCCACTAACTCCGCATTTTTTTCAATGCGTTTTGGTTTTTGTTTCGGCACATATATTATTAATGGCACGTGAGTCAACTCATTGTATACTGTGTGGCCGTGTCGGGCTACCTCCCCCCGCTCCCCCAACTCTTCCCCGTGGTCTGAAGTCACGATTATGATGGTGTTCTCTAGTTTCCCGAGTCCTTCAAGCTCCGCCATGAATCTGGAAAACAACCCGTCAACGTAGTATATGCCGTCATCGTATAGGGCGGTTAAAACCTCTACACTACAGTTGCAGGATGAAACCGAGTGGTTGCGCTCAGCATTCCACACATTACTTGATATGTGTACTTCCTCCTCAGGGTATCCCTGATCCACACAAACACTATTGTTATCCGGGTACCTCAGCAGGCAATCGTGTATGGGCTTGATTCTCCCCCTAAACTCTTTTAGGGAGACGTTGCTTTCAGGGTTGATTTCACGGTAGAATGGTCCGGGGTAAAAGTAGGGGGTGTGGACGTCGTAGCCGTGGATGAAGATGAAGAACCTCCTGCTGCCGTTCTCTGATATCCAGTTACGGGTTTTATTGAAGTTATTGGATAAATCCCCCCCGGTTTCATAGACCCTGAATCCTTGTTGTATGTTTGTGCCCACGTCAATGGCGCCGCCGCCGTTGAAACTGAGAGTATCATAACCCTCCTGCTTGAATACCTCCGCCATCAACGTCAAGTCATCGTTCAAACCCGATCCCCTGTATACTTCCGCGTCATGGACTTCAGCGTATAAACCAGTGAGCAGGCTTGCGTGGCTGGATAATGTGAAGGTCGCCTGGGAGTAGGCGTTTTCAAACAAAAGGGATTTGGCTGCGAATTCATCCAAACCCGCACTTGTTTCACGGTTATAGCCGTAAGCCCCCAGGTGGTCGGCACGCAAAGTATCGATAGAGATTAATATGACGTTGCAGTCCGGGCAGAAAACACCCCCCAAAACACCGTCACCTGCTTCTCTGTGATTAGATTCAAGGCATCCCGCGCTGAATGCAATCACCAGAAACAAAAAAAACGAATACCTGCTCACCCAGAAATATTAATAAACAAGGGTAATAAAAACAATCTTTGTTTAACTTCTTAGTTTCCGTTTTTTCGCTCTCTGCCGGGCGTCCTCCAGCTTGGTTTGAGTTTTTCTCAGGGATTCATCCATCCCTTCAAGTATTGTGTCCGGGTCCATCCGCTCAGGCGCATCCTGGGTCTGCGGATCCAATGCCTCCCTGTGGGCGTCTATCTCCTGTTCCTCGGTTTTACGCCAAAGAATAGGTCGCCAGCCCCTGAGAACCCTCCTTATCCCTTCAGGGGTTGCGTATCTCCTAAGAAGCTCCAATAACTTGTTCTCCCACCCCCCTGCATATTAAGTGAAGATTGAAGGGGGGGGTCTCAGGGTCGTCATCCATCAAAAGCACTTTAAGGGGGCGCTCACGTGACATGTATATTTAATGTAGTTAAAAGAAGAAAAACAACCGCACCCAAATATTTGTCGGGATATGAAGCACCTTTTTTTTTATTGGTTGACGTGTTTTCTGTATTTCTTTTCAGCCTCCACTGTCAAAATCACTGAGCTTGCTACTAGGACGCTAATCAACCATTCGTTTACCGTCAGAGGCGATGTATGGAATATCCACTGCAGGGGGGGCCAGTATATGAATGCTATCATAGCAAGGAACGCGGTTATTAGGC
>WJJK01000279.1 GCA_014729705.1 Candidatus Altarchaeales archaeon
CTCTCCTCCGATTGTCTTTGTCTTTTCTCGAAAAATGATGACAGGGTTCCGAAATTATCCGTCCCCTCGAGGGTTGCCGTGGGCTTTGCTCGAGCGGTTTCCGGCACACCTCTCAGGTCTTCAGGGATAATGACCGAGGCATCCTTACGGGAAACTCCGAAAATGACGACGGCTTCCAGAGGAGTGTCGTAGGAGATGAGAAGGGGGTTCATGTTCCCATACATCTCAAAGGCCAGCGAGAGGCTCTCAGAAGCCTGTTGAGCCGCCTCGGAGATATCTTGCCGGTCTTCCAACAGGTTTTTCCAGAGGTCCTTGTGAGAGGCGTGGAGGCCGTTCCTGACCACAGGGGTGAGCCGAGTCTTGAAGGTGATGAACCGATTTCCTTCAGCATCCTGATAGGAGTAGGCCAGGATGTTGGTACCATCCAGCTTTTCATAAGCTTTGATGGCCTTGATATCCTTTGGCCAGAGGTAGTTTCTTTCCCCCCTCCTCATTTTGAAGGGGTACCGCTGTTTGGGGGTTCCATAAATAACCTCCGGTGGGACCTCTTGTCCGTTCACCTGGAACAGGACAAGGGCTCCGTACCGGTGGTCAGATCTCTTGCAAAGGAACCCTTCAATCGTGTTGGGGGGATTGAAGGGGTCTCCGACGGAGAAAAAGGATAGCTCTTCGGCATCGACGTCGAGAAGTGTGGCGGCTTTCTGATGTTCATTCATGGGGGTTCTCCTTGGCATAGGGCTCACTCTGGTACCGTTCTCCGAAACTTACAGAAATCTACAGGTAGAACGGCCCCTGCCTTTCGATTGCTCTGAAGAGCCCTTCGAATGGCGTGGCGATCCCACTTCTTTCCATTCCGGGTCTCGAACCCTTTTGAATTGAGGGTCTCGGCAATGTTGGTCAGGGTATCTTTTTTCTTCATACGGGTGATATAGTGCAGGATAATCTGCTCCACCTCGCTTTCATGCATTGAGTTATCCGGATCAATTTCGAACCCGTAAGGGGGCGCTCCTTTTCCTTCCCACTTCATGATTCCCTCTTCATTGATAGAAAAGCTTTGTGATGCGAAGGCCGGCACAGGCTTGTACCCGTTCTTTCAGGGAATCTTTCGGAAATTAAATTTAACCTCTCCAAGTAGCCATAGGCACTTTTGGTTTTTCTTCCGGTTCCTGAGTTTTCATTTTATCCAACCAGATCTCTCGAGCTTGTTCGGGGGTCAGATCTGTCAATTTCACCCACCCCGCTTTCGACACTTTAAAAAATTCTGGGTTCATGAATTCTTTAAACTCAATCTCAATTTTTGGGCCCTGGACAATGATGAGTTGTCCTTTTTTGATGTCTTTTTCAAGACTCCCAAGGTGAAAGTTTTTGGTGACTTCATATACACCATCCCAGGTATTTGTATGTTTCGTCATGTGATCTCCTTTAGATAGATCGGTCCATTGTCCCTCGCCTCAAACTATACTCCTTTTAACGGGAGCAGGTAACTTTTTGATCAAGTTACGAGGGACTAGTTCGGTTCGCCACTATGGGAACTGGCAAAGGAAGTCAGGAGGAATTCAACAAAGTCTTCGATGATCTGTCTCAGAGAGACGTTCTCATCAGGAATATGAGCCGATGTCAATCGGTACTCTTCCCTCATGCTCTCAGGGACGCCTTCGACGAGGAAGGCCAGAACTCTTCCCTCGAAAATAAGGAGAACCCATTCACCAAACCCGGGGATCCATACTTTGGATACAGGGACTTCTTCAAGACAGTGAAGATTATGTTTTACTTTGAGTCCCAGGGTTTCAATGACTTCGGTATTAACAGGCTGTCCCAGGTTCATCATTAGTATCTTCCGCGGTTACTGGGCGGGAGTCTTGTGACTTTCTTGCCCCGACTCAGGAAATCTTCCGTCATACTGTCGATATTATCGTCCATCTTTGGTTTGGGAGTATTTGGTCCCTGAAGGGTCTTGGTCGTCGAATAGTCCTGGTATTTGCCCGGATCCTTATTAAAATCGCTGTATTCTCCGACTGGTCTCTCATAAACCATCTGCCTGCGAGCAGCACGGGAGACATCGATGAGCCCCCGTACATTCCAGAGGTTGAAAAGGTTTTCCATCTCATCGATCTCATCAGGGGTGATTCGACCACCTTTTGTGATAAAGATCTGATAGTCTCGTTTGACGGTTCGTCCCGGAAGAACGATCGTTTTTTTTCCCCAGATCTCGGCAGAGTTCGGTTTTTTGCTTGAGCCACGAGAAAGGTTAGGGTCTGCCTGTCCAGGGAAACGATAGAGTCGGAGATCCTTCAAGTGACCGGCAATCTTCTTGAGGTCCTTGAAAAGGGCCCGGAGATTTGGGTATCGTCTTTTGCCTTTGATACTGATGTGTTTTCCTGGGGTTTTGAAGTTACCCTTAGGAGTGTGGATGGTGGTGCTTTTTTTGATCTGGATATCCATCCACCATGCAGCACTGGCTGCTTCTTTTTTCATGATCCGGTAGACCGCCTGTCTGAGGTTCGGGTTTTCTCTGGCGATCCGGATTAGTCTTTTTTTCTTAAGAGAGTCCATTTTGTATCTCCTCGTACACGGATGAACGACATCAGTGAAAATATCGATGGGTTACCGAAGCCCCTACTTAATCCGAAGATAGAAGCTTCACCATCGAGGAGGAGATTTTTGCCTACTGTAAGGAGGCAACTATTTCCGAGTGAAAGGTATCCTGTTTTTCTCTGTTAAGGCAGCTTTTGCAGTTCACCGCTCCTGTTGGTAGTTCCTCGGTAAATTCGGTTCCTTCTTTGATTGGTAGGTGGCAAAGGGTTCTCCCCTCTTCCCTCGGATCTTGAAGATGGGCGACCACTTTTTCCTCTTTTCTTAGTTTCTTTTTTTTCCAATAGGGGAAAATACAATTAACCCGGCCCTTGTTTTCTGGTGCTTTGGGGGTGAACTCTTCGAGGATTCTCGGTTTTTTGCGTGCGCAAATAACGCAGAGGTCAGAGTACCGCCCCGGTTTTGAGCATTCAGCTATATTATTTTTAACCACTCGCCCGCAAAGGGTAAGTTTTCCGTCTTTCGTAAGAATGTGGGTAGCCGCGTTCCACCCTGTTTTAAGTGATTTAACGTATTTCCCGAACTTGAGGCTGCCTTTTCTCGTCTCCGGCTCCGGCTCCGGTTCTGGCCCCGGTTCTGGCCCCGGCTCCGGTTCTGGCCCCGGCTCCGGTTCTGGCTCTGGTTCTGGTCCCGGCTCTAATTTGAAAAAAGGATCCGGTTTTGGTTGCTCCTTTGGGTGTTTGGGCTCCAGTATCGGATTGTCAGGGTGTGTCAGAAGGGAAAAAAGTCGGGTCTCCTCTTTAAAAAGAAGTTTTTCTTGTCTTCTGAGAGAGGATATTTTCCCTTCCAGTGCTCTTTTTTGCTTTCGGATTTCAAGGATCCTAGAAATCAGCTCAAGTTCCTTTTTCAGGCTTTCCTCATACTCTGCACCACCGTATCCTGTTTTTCGTTCCC
>WJJK01000280.1 GCA_014729705.1 Candidatus Altarchaeales archaeon
AAGTTGGAGACATAATTCTGATAGACAAAGCCCCCATACCAGCAAACAAAGCCAAATAACTTGTATGGATACGCAATCCTTGCGAAGGCTTCTAGCCTCCATGATACGAGAAGACGTGGGGGCAATTGACTTAAGCTCGCAGATAATCCCAAGCAAAAAAGCCAAAGCAAAGGTAACATCCAACCAGGAGGGCGTCATATGCGGTCTCAGCGAGGCTATGGAGCTTGCGAGCCTATATGATATCGCCCCCCGCGCCCATGTCTTCGACGGGGACTCGATAAAACCCGGCCAAGACATCCTCACATTAACCGGGCAAAGCAGGGATATTCTTTTTGTTGAGAGAACCTTATTGAACTTGCTTTCTTTGATGTCTGGCATTGCAACTAAAACAAAAAAATACGTTGAAAAAACCGCCCCAACAAAGGTTGCAGCCACGAGGAAGACCCACCCCCTCCTCCGTTTTTTCGAGAAGAAGGCGGTTGTATGTGCCGGGGGTTTAAGCCACCGCATGGGTTTGTTTGACTTGGTGATGCTCAAAGACAACCACCTCAAATTCTTTGAAGACGTAAGGGAGGCGGTAGTGTTGGCGAGAAGCCAAAACCCCTATCATAAAGTCGAGGTCGAGGTCCTAAACCCCCCTCAAGCTATTACTGCTGCCGAGGCCGGGGCGGATATAATAATGTTAGATAATATGTCTTTGCAAAAGGTAGCCCAAACAAACAAGCTTTTAACAGAGAAGGGTCTGCGCAAAGACGTCCTGCTTGAAGCCTCTGGGGGGATTACGATGGAAAACGCAGCCGAATATGCCTGCTGCGGGGTAGACATAATCTCGACCAGTGATTTAACCTACGCCGCCTACCTTGACTTCACATTAAACATACTATAAATTATTTCTCAACGCAGCGTCAATTTTTCCGCTAACCGCGCGGAATCTCAAATAACTTGTTTCTGTGGTGTTTAGGGCCCTTGGAATCCGCATAAGGCGCAGACGTATTGTGCTGACTGTCTCCTGCAATCCTTGCACCTTACAACTTCAAACTCGTTGCAAGCGGGACACTTAAATGATACGTATGCCTTGAAGGCTTCCACACCACAGCTACTACAGTGTTGTTTAACCATACTCCAAACATACGGTTTTTTTTTATTTAAATTAATGAAAACACATACCTGCAAAGAAAATGAGCCGGCCAGCGCCTGGACACCGGGTATTGGTTAAAACCGATAAACAGAAAGCCGAAGGAATCTTACTCCCTCCTCAAACTCTTACAGGAAGAAAGACCACGGTAATCAAGTTAGACAGCGGATACAACCTTGGCTTTTTAGATAATCAGATAAAAAGCATCCGGTCTCTTGGTGTTGGGGGGAAAACAGACGACGATAAACACATAAATCCCCCCTACTTTGAGGGTAAGCCAAACGTGTCTGTGTTGTCTACCGGAGGAACTATAAGCTCTAAAGTAGATTACCGCACAGGCGGGGTCTCAGCTAAGTATACCTCCCAAGACCTTCTTTACTCTATGCCCGAGCTATCAGGACAAGTTAATATACACACAAAAAACCCCCTCAACGTCATGTCTGAGGATATGAACCCTCGCCAGTGGGTTGATCTTGCGCATTCGGTGTGCGAGGAAATAAATTCCGGTTCAGACGGCATCGTGATAACTCATGGCACCGACACAATGCATTATTCTGCCGCAGCCTTAAGCTTTCTTTTAGCTGCGGCACCCTGCCCTGTGGTGTTCACCGGGTCTCAGCGAAGCATTGACCGAGGCTCAAGCGATGGCTTTTTGAATCTGGCGTGCGCCATAAACCTGGCTAAATCCGATTTTCGCGGAGTATGCATAGTAATGCACCAGAACATGTCTGATAATTTATGCAGTGCGCATCTGGGCACTCGAGCCCGTAAGATGCATACAAGCAGAAGAGACGCGTTTTGGAGTATTAACTGTCCGCCCCTCGCTCAGATAACCTCTGGGGGGGAAATAGAATTCAACTCACCGAAACACGGCAGAAAAGAAAACAACCGGGATTTAGAGGTTTCAGGGGGTTTTAATGAAAAAGTAGCGTTTATCAAGGCTTATCCCGGCATGAACCCGGAGTTAGTTGACTTTTATGTGGACAAAAACTATGAAGGGATTGTCTTTGAGGGCACGGCCTTAGGGCATCTTCCCGTGTCGTTTGAGAAATATTCCCTGCTTTCTGCAGTTGAGCGCGCCAGGGATTCGGGGCTTGTTTTGGCTATGACCACCCAATGTCTATTCGGCAGGGTCCATCCCCACGTATATTCAAATCTGAGGGAATTAAGTTCCAGGGGTGTTATTTATTGTGGTGATATGTTGCCTGAGGTTTCTTATGTGAAGCTTATGTGGGTTTTAGATAAGGTGTGTGATTTAGGGGGGGTTAGGCGTATGCTGCTTCAACCCCACGCCGGGGAGATAAGTAAGTCAAGCACAATATTGTGACTTCTTTCTATGACTTATTCTTTGAGTTTTTTAATGACCTGTAGTAGGTCTTTCATGGAATCATATATTAGGAAGGCGTTTCTGAGTTTTTCTGAGTCTGTTTCTCCAAGCTCCTGTGCTTGGGATAAGTTGTTGTATTGTGTGTCACTTAAGGTGACCATGATTTTCTTACCCATAACTTTCCCAAATATATTTAAATTATATCTTTAAATATATTTTTCAGATATACTATTGTTGCCGCGGTTTATTCCCACATTAACCTGTTTTTGAAAGCAGTCTCCGCGCATTATCCGATAAACCAAAAACTCCTTGTAGGCGCCCTAAACGGCGTTCTTTCCCTCGTTTAATGACTACGGGATATGGCACTTGCGGTTTTCTCTCAACCTCCTTGGGGTTTTGTCCACGTAATTTCCGTATCAGCGAACCAGTACTTCTTATATCTGATCCGATGGCTTGACCTATCTCTGAGATACTTGCCTTCTCTCTTTCAAGCAGAAAAGACACTATCTCCTGTTGTGTTGGGCTTAAATACTCGTAAAATGAGTCTGAAGGTGCCGGGGTGCGTTGTTTTTCAGGGGAAACCACGATCTTTTCTGTGCGCGGTTTATTGGCTCCTAGGGCCTCTTCCACCTGTTCGACACCAATAACTTGAATGTCTTTTTTAGCACAGTATTCAATTATCGTCTGGCCCTTATCCAATAAAGTGCGAGGTATTGCTTGGGCCGCTTCGCACAGTCTTTTTATTCCCTCTTGCGTAAACGGTATTGGCGGTTCCCCGCCCACCCACTTGATTCTCTGCATAACAATATCCTCTAAATCCTCTATTCTTAAGGGGTTTAAAGTTAGCATTTTGCATTTACGATCCCTCAACGAGGCGTGGGCACTAATTTTATCTTCAAGCCCGCCCAAGCCAATAAATAACATAAATACGGTGTCACAATAATCGTTTATTATTCTAAGCCACCTGAAAACATCGTTTTCATAATCTTGGGCTTCATCAAAGATCAAAAGCAGTTTCTCCTCTTGTAACACCCCCTCAAGGTATGCGCCGAAAGAGGATTGTGTGGGTTTGCCTTTGAATATTTTCTTAAAAAAAGGCAGCTTTGCAGTTATGTCCTTCATGATTTGTTTAGGTGGTTCATAAGCGTTAAACCCTATGACGTACTTTATGTCGTGTGGGGGGCTCATTTTTATTTGGTTCATGAAAGTGGTTTTACCATAGCCTATCGGGGCCGTAAGAAGCATTAACCTATCCCAACCACCTATGGCTTCCTCTAGTTTCTTGTATTCCTCCTTTCTTGTTACAATTGGCGTGTTTTTAGATGTGGTTTTTATGAACGGGCTTTTAT
>WJJK01000027.1 GCA_014729705.1 Candidatus Altarchaeales archaeon
AAACCGGATGGAGGTACCGGGATGCACAGGACACCGTCTCGGTAACCGGGTTTGGCACGATGGAAATTTTCCTTCACCAGCCCCACCAATTGATCCCAGGACCCCTCGAAATAACTGAAAGGGCTTTCTTTGGTCTGACGCTTCACAAAACTATTGACGACGATTTCCATATTTGACTCTCCCATCAATAATATCCTTCCCTTTTGTCTCTCACGTCCTCTTTGAGGTCATACATACAGGTGCAATTACCCGGAAGAAGGGCGTCGTGTCTGGTAATTTATTCTATTTTCATGGAGATATTGGGCCGCCGAGATTCGAACTCGGATCGCCGGCTGATTATGGCGCCGGAGCTTTTCCAATTTAGCTACGACCCAGAACCTCAGCCCCGCTGGGAGTCGAACCCACAACACTCCCTTAATAGTTGCGATACCTGAAAAGATATCTGGAAGAGGCTGTTCTGGAGGAGTTATGAGCCGACCGGGCCACGATCCCGGAACCTACAGATTAAAAGTCTGTTGCTCTGCCAGTTGAGCTATCGGCCCGTTTTTACAGGAGATTTCCCTGCATCGATCACTTTTATCGAGTACGCTCCTCCTCCTTTATCCGGTATCCGAACAGCTACCGGAACTACTTTACCGTCCCGAATCTTCTTTGTTCTCTTGTTCGAGGCTTTGATTTTCTTCAGAGCTTCTTCCTTGCTCAAGAGCTGCCTCCAGCACACTGTCAGGTAATGGCTCTATCAGAAAAGTTTTCCGACCTACCGGAGTGTAATCACGCCTTGTCCGGAGAGGAGCGGGTCTAGGGTAGTCGTAGGGAAAACGGTGTCGTCTGGATTGATTGGCCAAGTAATTGGCAACGATCTTTTTTCGTATATCCAGGAGCGTATCCCCATGAGGAGGCTCAGACACCCATTCGTACTCCCTGAGGAGATCCTCGGGTTGAATCGCAAGATGGAAGCGACTCGCCCCTTCCTTTTTCAGGCAGACGAAATTTCCAGGGAAATTGATCCAATGATCAATCAAAAGCTCTTCGCCGGTCTCCTTGTGCCTCCATTTCTGCCCTTTTACCAGAACCTTTTGTCTGACCCTACTTCGGACCCGATCTCGGAGAACTCTCAGTAGATTCTCTTTTCCTTCCACTTTGTCTCCTCGAATAGTCCCGCCAGGGTTCGAACCTGGATTTCAGGCTTCGGAAGCCTGTGCTCTATCCGTTGAACTACGGGACCTGACCAGACACTTTGCCGGGACTCGAACCCGGACTACCGGCTCCAACGCAGTATGCTCTGCCGGCGTGCTACCTTTTACACTACCAGTGACTGGTTTGATACGTTTACTTACCGAATTTTACTAAGCGTTTGTTCCTGAGTGCCCTCTCCGGGCCCTTCCCCCGGCTCACGGTTTTTTTTTGAGCCTACTGCGTTGTTAGCAATCAGGTCCAATTCCGCCTTTCGCAGACGGCTTTCTCCGTACCAGAAGTCCCATCCGGAGTCGAACCGGAATCGCAGGATCCGTAATCCTGGGCTCTATCCATTTGAGCTATGGGACCTTACTTCATGAGCCGCCCCGGCCACGATCCGGGAACCTCCGGATTAAGAATCCGGTGCTCTGCCAATTGAGCTAGCGGCCCTATACCTCTCTGCGGAAACACCTAAAAACGGGAGTGGAGGGACTCGAACCCCCGCAAAGCCCTGGTTAACGTTGTGCGAACCCTAGGGTTCTAGCCAGCCAGGTGCTCTACCAACTGAGCTACACTCCCCAAAAAATTATCTCCAGATTTCAAAGACCTTAAACGTCGAAGCCCCCCTGGGCTCTTTGCCGAGGGGGGCTTCTTACGACCTTTACGATTTCAGCGCAGGTCAACCCCCATCGGCATTCCGATTATTTTTACGGTTACGTTTGGGTCGGTTGACGAACATTGCTCTGGGTCCATCCTCGCCTACGGGGAGGAAAAAAGGTCTGTGACGCATCCTGGGATGCTCTCACTGGGAACTACGTACCACGTCCAAATGTGTGACGTCAAGAAGTTTTTTCTACCAGAGCCTTCTTGCTCTCTCGAGGGCTCTTTCAATCCGATACCTCACAGAGATCTCACTTACTTTGAAAAACTCTGAAATCCGAAGAGAGGAATTATTGGATAGGTACATCTGCAAACAGAGGGCCTCCCCTCTGGGGAGGCAATCCAGAAAAGACTTGGTATTGATAACGTCAGAACTCTCCGATCTCAATTCCGCGAGAACATCAGAAAACTCCTCCCTCAGTCGGAGTCTCCAGGAGAACGATGTTTCCAGAGGCCTGTCCTCATACCGATTCTCATAATAGACCTCTTCTGACTCTTTCAACTCAACCGAAGTCTGCCTGAACCCATATCCGGCTCTGTTTAGTCTACGAGCCAGGTCCTCGAGATATTCCTCATCTCCCTCGGAGAGAATATGCTCAGCTTTGGGGAGAGTCATCTCCTCACCCTTTGGATCAGACTCTCGATGTCTTCAATCCTGAGAGCCAGCCAGCCCTCCTGATGACTCTTAACCTTTAGCCCCATCCCTTCCAGGCGGTTCTTCGTGAACCAGTCCTTTTTGGACACCACCTGTTTTCCGTTCCTCAAGGATTCTTGAAGTGCTTCGATATCAGAGACCAGGATCGAATGGTTCGGCCCCCAACAGGCAACCATCTGTACCTTTTCTACAGGCCCCCAATCAGTACTCGGTACCGTTATCCAATTGATAGGAGCAAACCACGAATGTCCCTTGTCATCACGACCCACAGAGGCAAGGGAAACTCCTCCTCCATTCTCCTCGGTCCAGAATAAAAAATACAGTCCGGACTTCAGGTCATTCGCTTCTTTCCTCGTCATCTTGCAGGCTCCTGATCAACTCCAGCATCGCTAGACCGTCCGTGAGGGGCCGGTGCTCTTTCTTCTGAAGAGCCTCATATTTCCGAACATGAGGGCACCCGACTTCTGCAGCCTTGACCTTGAAGTCTTCCCAAAGCTGCTTCTCTATTTCATTCTCATCCTGTCCGGATTTCCAGGTCACCTCGAGAGCAATATCAC
>WJJK01000281.1 GCA_014729705.1 Candidatus Altarchaeales archaeon
AACCGGCTCACCAAAGAAGGTGTAGGCGACAAGAATATCGCCTAACCGTTTTTTCAAATCACTGTAGTCGCTTGCAAGACACAGTATAGCCATCACCTCAGACGACGCAGTTATGTCGAAGCCGTCTTCCCGCGCCACACCAGAGGAACCCCCTATGCCAATGAATATTCGCCTAAGTGATCGGTCGTTCATGTCAACTACCCTGCGCCACAAAACCTTGTTGGGGTTTATGTTCAATTTGTTGCCGCGAAATATGTGGTTGTCTATCAAAGCAGACAAAAGATTATGTGCGGCGGTTACCGCCGGAATATCCCCTGTGAACTGAAGATTAATATCTTCCATAGGCAATACCTGGGAATATCCTCCGCCAGCTGCACCCCCCTTCATCCCGAAAACAGGCCCAAGCGACGGTTCTCGTATGCAGAGGGTGGCTTTACGCCCTAAGATAGATAAGGCTTGAGTTAAACCGATGGTAAGAGTTGTCTTGCCTTCGCCTGAGGTGGTAGGAGACATGGCGGTGACTAAAACCAGTTCACCCCCCTGCGAGTCTCCTAATTGACTCAATTTTTTCGCTGAAATTTTAGCTTTATCCCCGCCGAAATAACAGATGTCCTCAGAAGATAAACCTAAATCCTGGGCGACTTCCCCGATATCCCGGAGAGTTATGCCGTGGGCTATGTCGATGTCCGAGTCCATGAAACAATTAATATACCGCAGGAAGGTAATAAAAAGCCCATAAGATGAGGTGTTGTTTGTTTGTTTTTTCGCTTGCGGTTTTTTGTCTGGGTTGCATTAACAGCCCCGAAAACAAAAATAAGGCTTCCCTGGATTTATCTGACGATCAATTGCTTCAAAAAGCATTAAACACCGGGGACAGTGAAGCCTGCAAGAAAATAACCGGCTCAAAGAGGAAGCCCCATTGCTTTATGGAGGTTGCGAAAAAAACAGCAGACCCGCAGGTATGTGAGAATATTGAAAGCCTTGCCCTGGCCAACACATGCAAACAGGAATTAAGCAAGAGAAAAAGCAGCCAGAAACAAAACTAGTGTTTGAAACAGCGTATACCGCAGAAAACCATAGCCATGTCGTGATCATCTGCCGCATCAATCACTTCCCCGTCCCTTATGCTGCCTCCGGGATGGATTGCTGCTGTGACGCCTGCCTTCGCTGCCTCATCCACGCCGTCTCTGAAGGGGAAGAACGCGTCAGATGCCATTGCCGCGCCCCTGGCGTGCTCCTTCGCCTTCATGACAGCAATCTTCACAGCGTCCACGCGACTCATCTGTCCTGCTCCAACCCCCACTATATGATCCTTCTTAGCGAAGACTATGGAATTGGATTTAGTGTTGCGCGCAACCCGCCAAGCATAAAGCATTGATTTAATCTCGTCTTCTGTGGGCTTCCTCTTTGAAACTGTTTTTAAGTCCGCCCCATCAACATACCTTAAGTCGCGTTCCTGGATTAACATCCCTCCTACGACCTTCTTGAAATCCAGGCCCCCCCGCTCTTCGCTTAAATCCCCTGTCTCAAGAACCCTCATGTTCTTTTTCTGTCTGCATATTTCAACCGCCTCCGCAGTATATGACGTGGCTATTACGGCTTCAACGAATGTTGACACAATCTGTTGGGCGGTGTCCGCACCAACCTCCCGGTTGAATCCAACCACACACCCAAACGCAGACATGGGGTCCACGCTGTGGGCAAGGCGATAGGCTTCGGAGATTGTGGCGGCTGATGCGACGCCAGCAGGATTCATGTGTTTAATCACCGAAACCGTGGGTTCATCGAATTCCTTTACCATCTCAAAGGCAGCATCCAAGTCCAGGATGTTGTTGAAAGATAACTGTTTCTCCCCCGCAACCTGCGACGCGGATGTTACTGAGGGTTCAAAGACGCAGGGTTCCCGGTAGAATGCTGCCTTCTGGTGCGGGTTTTCACCGTATCTAAGATCAAATTGTTTAAGTAGGGTTAAAGCGCGTGTTTGGGGGAAAAGAGAGGCTAAACCAAATCTTTTGGAGAGATACTCGTTTATTGCGGCGTCATATCTAGCAGTGTGCTCAAAGGCTTTGACTGCAAGACGCCGTCTTGTGGATTCATCCAATCCCTTGCCTGATTTAAGTTGCGTTAAGACGTCTTCATAATCTGCGGGGTCGCAGACAACGCCCACGTGTTGATGGTTTTTCGCCGCAGAACGAATAAGTGTGGGGCCGCCGATGTCGATGTTTTCTATCACCTCCTCAAGGGACACCTTCGTTTTTGCTATTGTTTGTTCAAAGGGGTAGAGGTTTACGACAACAAAATCAATTAAACCTATTTTATTTTCAGTTAACGCTGTAAGGTGCGCAGCTTTATCGCGGTCTGCTAAAATACCGCCGTGAATCACGGGATGGAGGGTTTTGACTCTGCCATCAAGCAGTTCAGGAAACCCTGTGAGTTGAGCTGCTTCCGTCACAGGCACGCCTGCTTCAGCTATTTTTTTCGCTGTTCCGCCAGAGGATATGAGGCTTATGTCAAGATCGGATAAGCCCCTAGCAAAATCAACCAAGTTTGTTTTGTCGTATACACTCAAAAGCGCGGTTTTAGTTTGCAAGCCACAACCACCAACACAGATATAGGAAAAATCAGGTTAAAAACCGGCTGAATTCTGCGCAGCTAAGACAGTGTTTTCTACAAGCATCGAGATAGTCATGGGACCCACTCCGCCAGGCACAGGAGTTATGTATGCTGCCTTCTCTTTGACGTGTTCAAAGTCAACGTCGCCTGCAAGACCGGACTCCGTTTTGGTTGTGCCAACATCAACTACAACCCCGCCTTCCTTCACCATGTCAGCTGTAACAAGGCCGGGCGACCCAACCGCCGAGACAAGTATGTCTGCGTCTTTAGTGTGTTCTGTCACGTCTCGGGTTCGGCTGTGACACATTGTAACCGTCGCATTACGACTTAAAAGAAGGAGATATAGGGGTTTACCTACTATCACGCTTCTCCCGATCACTGTGGCTTTCTTCGCCTCCAACTCAATCCCGTATTCATCTAAAAGCCGCAACACCCCCTTTGGTGTTGCAGGTATGAAGCCCTTTGAGCCGTTGACTAACCTGCCCAGGTTTGTGGGCGTTATGCCATCAACGTCTTTTCTTGGGTCTATCTCAGCAAGGATGTCTCGTGAATCCAGGGGTTTAGGTAGTGGAAGCTGAAGAAGTATGCCGTGGATGTTTGCATCTTGATTGATTTTTTTTATCTGTGCTATAACCTCCTTTTCTCCTGTATCCTCAGCCAAGACATGATCCTCAGAGTATACCCCCACCTCTGAGCACGCCTTGTGTTTGAGTTTAAGGTAAAGTTTTGACGCAGGATCCTCGCCAACACGGATGGTGGCCAGCCCAGGGATGATGCCGTTATTTATTAATTCTTGGGCTTGGGCTTTGAGCCCACCCCTTATTTTTGCTGAAACCGCTTTACCGTCAATAATTTGGGCGCTCATCATACGTAAACCGGAAACTGAGACGTTAAATCGCATGCCCTATCTCGAACCTTGTTTATGGTCTCGGCAGAGGGCGTGGTGACCGCCTCGTTTATCATGTCAGCTATCTGCTTCATCTGCGGCTGCTTCATTCCCCTGGCAGTTACACAGGGGGTACCAATCCGAATGCCGGAGGTAACAAACGGGCTTTGGGTGTCGTAGGGGACGGTGTTTTTGTTTAATGTTATCCCCGACTCGCCCAACGCTTTTTCTGCGTCTTTGCCGGTTATGTTTTTATTGGATAGGTCTGCAAGCATCAAGTGGTTGTCGGTGCCCCCTGAAACCAGGTTAAAGTCGTAGCCAAGTAATTCTTCGGCTAACGCTTTGGCGTTGTCTGCCACCTGCTGATTCAATTCCCGCCGCTCCTTGGCAAGGTTCTCCTTGAAACACACTGCTTTAGCAGCTATTTGTTGCATGAAGGGCCCGCCTTGACACCCAGGGAAAACCGCCCTGTCAATGTCTTTTGCGTATTCCTCCCGGCACATGATCATCGCGCCTCGAGGCCCCATCAAGGTCTTGTGGGTGGTTGTGGTCACAAAATCCGCGTAATCAATTGGTGAGGGGTGGACGCCTGCCGCGACCAATCCTGCTATGTGGGCTATGTCAGCCATGAGATAAGCATCCACTGCGTCTGCTATCTCGCGGAACTCCTTAAAGGGGACTTTACGGGGGTAGGCGCTGTAGCCGCATACAATCATCTTCGGCTCTACCTCCCTCGCCCTCGCTAAAACCTCTGCGGGATCGATTCGGCCGGTTTGTTTGGATACGTTATAGAATTCCCCGTTATAGAGTTTGCCTGATTCATTGATTTTGTATCCGTGGCTTAGGTGCCCTCCATGAGACAACTCCATTGAAAGAATCGTGTCCCCGGGTTTAAGCATCGCAAGATAAACAGCCAGATTAGCTTGGGTGCCGGAGTGGGGTTGAACATTAACGTGTTCGGCTGAGAAGAGCTTTTTAGCGCGCTCAATTGCAAGCTCCTCCACCACATCAACATACTCACATCCGCCATAATATCTTTTACCGGGATACCCTTCCGCATATTTGTTAGTCATAACACAGCCTGACGCTTCCCGCACTGCCTGGCTGGTGAGACTCTCAGAAGCGATTAAATTAATTGCCTCCTGCCGTCTCCTCTCATTTCCTATCGCCTCAAAGACAGCGGGGTCAGAGTCCGAAAGACTTTGAGTAAACCATTCATCCACGATACATCACTTCTCAAAATAGGGAAACATCCATTATATAATCAAACTATTTAAGAATAATCACCCTAACAATAAGACCTAAATAAGTGTTCCTTGGGCCTGTAGCCTAGCCGGGATAGGGCACCGGACTTCTAATCCGGGGATCGTGGGTTCGAATCCCACCAGGTCCGCTAGCACACCTCATTCCTTGCGGGCGCGAGGCCCTAAGGAGACCATAAAATGTAAGCGCCGTAGAGAATGTGAAAAAAGAGCAGGTTATTCCTGTTGGTGGTTTAAACAACGTATATCTTAGGAGGTCTAGGGGGGTTGAGAGTAGTCAATATTGCTTTGGGTCGCTGTTCGCATTAAACGCTCGGATTGTTTCAGCGCGCTGGGACGCCTGACGCTTTCCGGTTGTTGCCAGCCGACGGGAGAGAAAAGCTTGGTTTATATTTTATGCATCCTATATTTTGGATTATGTCGGAGCGTCTTTGGAGCTATACTGAGCTGCGTTTAGCGTATATTAAGAGTAGGCAGGAGGGTCCTGAGCAGGCGGCCTCTTTTTTGAATCAGAAATTCCATGACGGCGAGGGTGTTCGAAGCGCCCAGGATGTTGAGAGGGTTTTGGAGCAGCACCCGATTTTCGCACGCCCCAAGAAACACAAGCCCCGCATGGACTTACACAACCACCGAACAATAATGTAGTTTTTTTCTTTAATCATTAAAACCATATAGTAACTGATGATAGGTCGACGGCAGATCCAAACGTTCGTTTCTGAATATGATCTAGAAAAAATCAAGGTTGGCGTTTTAGCAAGCCACAGCGCCCTCGACGTTGCAGACGGCGCCAAAGACGAACAATTATCCACGAAGCTCTACTGCCAGAGGGGCAGGGAGAAGACCTACACCCAATACTTCAAAAGCAGGTTGCGCGAAGGCAATACTGTGCGGGGTTGCGTGGACGAGTTTGAGGTTTTCGAACGATTCAATCACATGCAGAAACCCGCGGTTTCAGAGCGTATGCGCAAAGAAAACGTGGTTTTCATACCCAACCGAAGCTTCACAAGCTACCTCGACATAGATGTGGTGGAGGAGTACCCTGTGCCCTACGTGGGCTCAAGAAATCTTTTGCGAAGCGAGGAGCGGGGAGAGCAAAAAGACTACTACTGGATGCTTGAGCAGGCGGGCCTACCGTATCCTGAGAAAATAAAAGACCATAAAAACATCGATGACTTGTGTATCGTTAAGCTGCATCACGCCGAAAAAAAACTGGAAAGAGGATTCTTCACCGCAGCGACCCCCAGAGAATACCAGGAGAAAGCACAGGAACTTATCAAACAAGGCGTGATAACACAAAATAGTTTGGAGGAGGCTAGAATCGAGAGATACATTATAGGGCCGGTATTCAACCTCGATTTCTTCTACAACCCCTTGGAGGAGGAGTACCCCCGTCTTGAGCTTTTGGGTGTGGATTGGCGCTTTGAATCCAGCCTAGACGGCCACGTGCGCCTTACCGCCCCCCAACAGCTGAGCCTAAAAGACACTAAACAGGAGATCCCTGAGATGACGGTATGCGGGCATAATTCAGCCACAATACGGGAAAGCCTGCTTGATAAAGCCTTCGAGTTAGGAGAGAAATACGTGAAAGCAAGCCAAAAATACTCGGATCCGGGCATCATCGGCGCATTCTGCCTTCAAACCTGCATAGACAAGGACTTAAACTACTACATCTACGACGTAGCCCCCCGCATAGGGGGTGGCACGAACGTGCATCTTGCGGTAGGCCACCCCTACGGCAACGCGCTTTGGAGACGTCAGATGAGCACAGGCAGAAGAACCGCGAAACTCATAAAAGACGCCATATCTCAGCAGCGTGTTGAGGAGATAGTAACATAAAGATATTTAAGTGCTGGCGTCCTACTTTTTTTATGGTTGAGGGTGAAATACTGTCAGCAATAGAGTCTTTTGACAAAAAAAACATATCCGTTGCGACAATAGGAAGCCACAGCGCCCTAAACATTTTTATTGGCGCAAAGGAGGAGGGGTTATCCACGGTCTGCGTCTGCCAGCGGGGCAGAGAAAAAATATATGAACACTACGGTCTCGTAGACGAATTCATTATGGTAGATGACCTCCACGACATCCTAAGACCCGAGATACAAGACAGGCTTAAAAAACTCAACAGCATTGTAATACCCCACGGCTCCTTCAACGCCTACATAGACCAGGATCAGATGACAGAAGAGTTTAAGGTGCCGGTCTTTGGAAACCGAACACTAATGCAGTATGAGGTAAGCCGTGAGAAACAACATAAATGGCTTAGAGAAGCGGGGTTGAAGGTCCCATACATCTACAACTCCATTGAAGACATAACCGGTCTTGCATTCGTGAAATTCCCAGGAGCAAAGGGAGGTAAAGGATACTTTGTAGTGGACAGCCCCGACGCGTTCGAAGAAAAAATACAGTACATGGTGGATCGGGGCTTGCTGACTCCGGAGGAGGCGTGCCATCCATACGTACAGGAATA
>WJJK01000282.1 GCA_014729705.1 Candidatus Altarchaeales archaeon
AACAGGTGGAATTTTTAGGGCATATTAGCGACCGGCAAGAGTTGGCCAAATGGTATCGTAAAGCTCGGGTATTTTGTGTTCCCTCACTTCCTCTGTTGAACGACAAAGACCCCTTCGGTCAATGGTCTGAACAGATGGGACAAGTTTATCTGGAAGCAATGGCTTCCGGGTTGCCAATCATTACTTATAGCGGCCCTCAAACCACAGACCTCTTCGGGGAAGATTGGCTTGTAGCCCCCCGACATTGGGGGGATTTACGTGAGCGGTTAACCTATTTCCTGGAAGATGACACGGCCTGGGAAATAGAGTCTAATATGATGCGACATAGGGCCGTAGAATACTTCAGTTATGAAACTATCGGTCAACAGATCGTAGAGTGGTATGAACTATGAAAATAGCAGCGTGCATGATTGCCCTCGATGAAGAAAAGTTTATCCGGCGAGTTCTTGAGAGCTTGCATTGGGTTGATACCATTGTTATTGTAGATGGAGGATCGAAAGACAATACGATGGGAATTGTCCGATCAATGGCTCCCTCATTAAGTTATGTGGAATTACCCAGACAGTGGAAGGACGATTTTTCCAGGCAACGACAATTCGCCAATGATTATATCGCTCATTATGCTGATGAATTTGACTGGTGGTTCCGGGTTGATTGTGATGAGCAGTTGCCCGATACCTGGACCTTACTGCCCACTATTTTACAACAATTGCCCGATCAGATTATTTGCGCTCGCATCAGACAAAACAATCTGATTAGGGATGAGAAAACCTACTCCGCTCGCCGGGGTGGATGGGAAACTCATCCCCGAATTTTCAGGAATTTGCAGTTGCCAAACGGATCTTCAGCCTGGAGATGGCAAGGGCAAGTACATGAATATCCCAATTTAATGGATGAAAACGGGTTAAATTACCCAAATTTATCCCAAATATCCCAAATCAACTTGGCCGTTACTCACTTTGGCTGGTTGGATAACGAACGTCGGCAGGAGCGTGAAGACCTGTATTTGCAAATAGAGGGGTCCAACTTTAGTCCAGGTGAGCTTGTAAATCGAAAACATAAGCCGAAACGATTACCATACGAGGTAACAGAATGAGAATTGCAGTTTATTGTGATCATGTAGGAAGTGGCGGTATTGTCCCCTCTGGTCAATATGGAGGTGGTGAACTGTTGACATTGGGGTATTTGCATATCCTGAATAAATATTATGACGTGACCCCCGTTGTCAATAACGGGGTTTATCCGGCTTTTGACGCCCAACAGGAATACGGGCTACCCAACGTTGAATTCAATTGGAAACCCATTGGTGATGATATGTCATGGATCCGGACCCATGATGTTTTTATCAACATCTCTCATGGCCGGCTATTACCCCCGGTATGTCATCGAAATATCTTGGTGGTTATGTTTCCCCAACACCCTAATTGGGATGTGTCCGGTTATGACACTATTGTCTCAATTAGTAAATACACGGCCACGTGGGTTAAACGATATTGGGGAAGAGATAGCCATGTGGTCTACCCTCCTTTACCAATCAAAAACACGGCTCAATCGGCTGTACAAAAGTTTCCCCAGATTGTCAATGTAGGACGATTCTTTCGGGTACCAGGCGGTAACAACAAGAATCACGAAGTTGTGATAAAAGCGTTTAAGGACTTGATGTTGGCTGACTGGCGATTAAAATTAATAGGGAGTATTCAGGATCGCTCTTATTACAACGAATTACGAGCCATCACCAAAGGCGATGATCGGATTGAATTTCTTCACGATTTAAGCCGGCAAGATTACATTGATGTTATGAGCGAAAGTCGGTTTTTGTGGGCGGCGACAGGCTACAATGCCATGTCCCCGGCCAGCCAGGAGCATTTTGGAATTACAGCTGCTGAAGCCATTGCTTGCGGAACGGTACCCATAGTTCATAACTCCGGTGGAACCCCGGAGATTGGGGCTATTACCTGGGATAATCCTAACGACCTGGTAAGTAAAACCAGGGATTTGATTGATGATCAAGAACAATGGATGAGTACCATTCAGGGGATGATGGGACAGATTGCTCGCTTTGACATCTCCAATGAAGATCCGTTGCTCAATGTCCTGGAAGCCCCGTTGATTATCCCCTCTGATCCCCAGAAGGGGAAAGCATACATAGACTACCCAAAGCCAAAAGATGTTAAGATCGGACTAATCAGCGACAGTCCCAGTCCCCAAACCACGACCGGCTTTGGGACTAACGCCACCGCGCTGGTCAACCGATGGCTGGATATGGGCTTTCGGGTAGCGGCTTTTGGTCGCCATGATCCCCCTACGGCACATCCCAAAATTCCCCCGGAGGATATTTTATCTCTGTTCAACGAAGCTCTAAGTATAGAGACGTTGGTCACTGACCGACAGAGATTTGAATATCTCAGACAACGGGTAAAGGAATATGAACCATGCACAATCTGGCGAGATCCCAGAGATGGATGGGATGGTGTGATAGATTTCGTGAAACACGAAAAACCGGATGTCCTGTTTATCAATTATGACTTCGGGAATGTCAGAACTATCATTGATATCCTGAGAAGTGCCGGCGATATTGATATTCCCAGCGTGGTTTATGTTCCGGTGGAGGGGAAGCCGGTTTTGCCGCAGTATGTAGAAACATTGCGATTAATCAGGATTCTTAACGGAATCCCGATTACTTATACCAGAACCGGAGTGCAGGCTATTACAGAAGTGGGTGGCCCCAGGGTAGATTTCGTTTATCATGGAGCCGATCATGCTAAATTCCAGCGGTTGCCGGATGAACAACGGCAACATTTGCGGACTGCTGTAGGGTGGCAAGGTCGATTTGTTTGCATGTTTGTAGGTCGCAACAAAAGGACCAAAGGTATTCAACATTTGCTCGATGCGGCAAAATTTCTCAAACAGATGGGTAGAACCGATGTGCTGTTTTACCTACATACCTGGCAATACGACCGGATGCCAAACAGCAGCGCACCTCTGGGCGAGATTGTCGGTACGATGGGTATCAGCGACATGGTTGTTTTTCCTGAAAATTTTAACCAGATTTTGGGGATTCCTTATGATAAACCGATTCATATTGAAGCCCCGGATACCAATGATTTGGCCCAGGTTCAGCGTATTAATTTACAAGCGTTGAATATGGTCGAACGTTATAATTTGGCCGATTTGTATACCAACCCCTCAGAAGTAGAGGGGTTTGGATTAACTGCTGTTGAGGCAATGGCGTGTGGGGTACCCGTTCTCTCGGTTAACGATCAAGGTGTCCAGCAAGAAGTTCTGGGTGAGGCGGCTATGTATGTTCCAGTCGCCCATTGGGATATGTTTCATACCGGAGCTCGTCTAGCTCAATGTAACCCCGAACAATTGGCCAGGGCCATTGATGAGCTATCCAGAGATCAGGAAACATTGGTAGAATTTAGAGAAAAGTCCTTAACACAGGCTAAAAAATATAGCTGGGACTATACAGCAGACTTTTTAGCTGGTAAAATATTAGAACAGGTTTTATTATGAGAAATAGAACACCACCGATAACCAGAAGGCCTTACCAGAAGCCGGAAATCAAGGTTGGTTCCCCTCCCGATGGCACTCAATTTCGTTGTTTTGCTTGTAACAGCGATCTTTTTGGGATTTTCCAAAATGGAGAACTCGAAATTAAGTATCGGGAACGGGTGGCGACCATGAGCGGTGTTCTTGTGATTCGATGCCGTAAATGTGGTCAAGAAAGTCGCATCGACACATCCCGAGTGGCCTATCGGGTGAATGTGGTTATATCTGATGAGTATATAATGCCCGAATATACTCGGGCAGCCGGGAGATTAGCTGATAAACATGGAATCGATCTTAGAGAAATCCCGGTGACAGG